>JBILOR010000002.1:0-28272 GCA_044374325.1 Candidatus Planktophila sp. | reverse complement strand
TTGCAGATTCCAACTGCGGCCGGCCGTGAAAGCGCCGACCGATTGGAATACTGGCGATCACTTGGCCAGAGACAAGCAGATGCTTTAGGTGTCCAATGCACTTATTTACCGATCTATTCGCGTGAAGATGCCTTCAATCAAGAATACGTAGACGCCGTAGCAAATAGTGCCCTGATGTATATGTCAGGGGGAGACCCACATCATCTTGGTGAAACTCTGATTGATACTCCGCTTTGGTCGGCAATTATTGAAAATTGGAATACCGGTGCTTCTTTAGCTGGTTGTAGCGCGGGTGCGATGGTGCTTAGCTCGCAAATTCCAAACTTTCGAATGCTTAAGAAAGCGCCTACTGCTGGCCTAAATCTATTGCCCGAGATTCGCGTGATTCCACACTTCAATAAATTCTTTAAATGGATTCCAGAGAGCGCAGCAAAAGTTTTATTGCATGTGCCCGATGATTCAATTTTAATTGGCGTCGATGAACTAACAGCGATTGTCAAGCGTTCGGGCGATACCCATTGGGTAGTAGTCGGTGAAGCAAAAGTGCATGTACTAAAAGGTTTGCCAGATCAACAGTTACATGATGGTCAGCAGATTAATCTTTCAATCACTAAATAAGCAGAGGAAAACCAGCCATGGAACTTATGCGTAAAGCAACTCAAGTTTTACTAGGCGCTGCCCTGATCTATGCCGGTATCACGCACTTAACAACTAGCCGTCTTGAGTTCCAGGCCCAAGTTCCTAATTGGGTGCCACTTTCGGCTGACTTCGTAGTCCTAGCCTCTGGCGTAGTTGAAATACTTCTCGGCCTAGCACTTGCCTCGCTCCACTACCGAAAAGAAGTCGGCATCGCCGCAGCGCTTTTCTTCATCGCAATATTTCCGGGCAACATCTCGCAGTATGTAAACGGCATCGATGCCTTTGGGCTAGATACCGATCGTGCTCGCGCCATCAGATTGCTCTTCCAGCCCCTGCTCGTACTTTGGGCGCTCTGGTCAACCGGGGCGTGGCGCAGTTTGCGGAAAAGTTCTAACCAGCGATAGTCGCCCGACCCCGATAAGATTTCACCCTACTCACTTAAGAAAAGAGATATGACATGGGCGCTTGCCAGTGTGGTCACACCAGAGATGAAGAAAAGAATTGCGACGGAACACATAAGGTCGTAAAGGCAGTTAAAGAAGACATGGCTGAGAAGCTAGCTGCTAATGGATTCCCGCACGCATCTGAATATGTGAAGAATAACTAAAGCTTCCTTACATCTTTATTTCGTCAGCAAAGAATCTAACTGGCCCAGCGTGGTGAACTGAAACTCGCTCGCCTAAAACAAAATCAAATGGTCCTGGAATTCTGACTTTTAACTTTTGACCAGAGATATCAACGCTAACCATCGCATCATGACCGTAGTAATCAATCTTTTCAATTAGCCCAACCGCAGTTGCCTTAGATAGTTCGCGATCAATTTTTATCTCTTCGGGGCGAATAACAATGTGGCCCTTTTCAACTTCAGCACCTTGGGTTGTCGAATTAAATAGATAAGTAGTGTTGCCATCGGCCATCTTGGCGGCAGCTAGAACCAAAGCATCGCCAGTACCAATTGCAGTTTCTAACGAGATCGGCGCTGAGTAAACCGCCTCTGGCGTTCCTTGCTGAATTATTTTGCCCCCACGCATTAACGCCACGATGTCTGCCGAAACAAGCGCCTCTTCGCGATCGTGTGTAACCAGAATTGCAGTGGTGTTCTGTGCTCGCAATAAATCGATTACATCGGTACGCAGATCTGCTCGGAGTTCAGCATCGAGGGCTGAAAATGGCTCATCGAGTAAAACTAAAGCTGGCTTGATTGCAAGAGCTCGAGCTAGAGCAACACGAGTCTGCTGGCCACCAGATAGTTGGCTTGGCATGCGGTCTTCAAAACCCTGCAACTCAATTAGATCAAGCATTTCCTTGGTGATCTGGCGGATCTTATCTTTAGTAAAAACTGAACGATCTAAACCGAATGCAATGTTCTCTGCCACATTTAAATGTGGGAACAAGGCACCTTCTTGTGGAACATATCCAAGCTTTCGCTTATGAGATGGCAACACCAGGGATGAAAGTGAAACCAACTGGTTTCCAAAGCGCACGGTTCCGTGTGAAGGTTGGATTAATCCGGCAATGCTGCGAAGTAGCGTTGTCTTGCCACAACCTGATGGACCAAGGAGTGCGGCAATCTGACCTTGAGCGAGCGAAAAAGAAAGATCATCGAGAATCAACTTTTTGCCAAGCGTTACTTTTAGGTGGGAGATCTCAAGTGAACTCACTTTGGACTCCTTGCGGTCTCTTGGATAAATGCACGATCTGATTTATCAGGACGACTAATTAAAAATGTTGGCACCGCTGCAATAAGTACCAATATTAAGGCATAAGGCGCTGCTTCGTTAAATCGATTAATTGCCGCAGCTGACCAAATCTGCGTTGCCAAAGTATCAAAGCCAGTTGGGCGAAGCATTAGCGTGGCCGGCAACTCTTTCATTGCGGTTAAAAACACCAAGATAGTTCCCAGCCCAATTCCTGGGGCAGCAATCGGAGCAACAACCTTTTTAAAAACCTGCCATTGATTCATGCCAAGAGTTGAGGCAACATCTTTAACGCTATTTGGAACACGCGATAATGACGAACTCATGCTGGCCACTGATTTAGCTAGAAATAGCAGCGCGTATGCAAAAGCCAACAAGAATGTGGTTTGGTAGAGAGCACCTAATTTAGAACCAATTGAAACCAAAGCTAAGCCGACAACTACACCCGGCAAACCATGGCCGATATTGATTACGCGTTGCGCGTAGTGACCGATGCGAGTTTTGGACCCCGCTAACAAAATTCCAAGTGGGGTAGATAGAACTAGCGCGATTATGGCTCCGAAAGCTGCTACCAAGATTGTTGCTAATGAGGTGCGAGCCAGTTCGCCCCATTCAATCGCAACTCGATTACTGAAAAAACGAGAAATCAAAACGAAGAATGGAATCACGACGGCTACAAAAGCGAAGATCGCAAGCGTTGTGATTACGGTAAAGCGCATCCAGGCTTTGTCGATTAGCGAATTCTTAGTTGAGTAAACCTTTACATCGCCACCAGCTGGGCTCTGCCGCTTAACTCTTTCATCTGCCAGAACTACAACAGTTGAAAACACAATCAACACAAGTGAGATTACGGCCGCAGCGCTTCGATCGTATGAAGCGCGATACATGTTCTGAATGGTCACAGTCAGGGTTTCCACATTTAATAGTGAGACCGCACCAAAGTCGCTGATTGAGTAAAGCGCTGCAAGTAGCGCGCCGGCACTGATGTGGCCCTTTACTTGCGGAAACACAACGCGTCTAAATGTCTGTGGAATTGATAATCCAAGTGAACGTGCAACTTCGATCTGCGCACCATCAACTGTGCGCAGACCTGCAAGCGTTGCCAAAATAACGTAAGGCAGGGTTGTCACCGAGAGAATAAAGACGGCCGCGAAGAACCCAGAGAACTCAGGGATCAAAGCGATCCAGGTATAAGTAAAAACATACGATGGAATTGCCAGTGGCAGAACCGCTGGCATTATCAGTAAGCGTCGCATCGGCAATTTAACAAAGTGCAGACCGCTAGCAAGGGCAACACCGAGCACCACAGTTACCGCAACCACGCTAAAGACCAGCGCCGATGTAGTCGCAAGAACTTCAAGGGTCTTAGGACGCACCAATAGCTGAGCTACTTCACCAACCGGCTTTTGGCTAGATCGCACCAGTAAATAACCAATAGGAATCAGGGCTAGCGCCGCAACAATTCCGACAGCACCGTTTAGAACACTGCGGATTGCACGCTGATTGCGCGCACCTTTAGTCAGTGCCGTACGGGTGTTATCGGTAACTGTTGTAGTCATTTTTAAAGCAGGCCGACCTCAATCAGAAGATCTTGAGTGGCCTTAATATTCTTCAAGGAATTTAGATCAACGGTCGGAGCACCGATCTGAGCCAAAGCAGGCATATCAGAAGGTGCAATTGCTCCTTCGAGCAATGAGTATTCATGGGTATCAGTCACGAACTTCTGCTGCGTTGAGTCAGAAGTCAAGAAGTTAATCAAATCTTGTGCAGCCGCATACTTCTTACTTGAGACCAAAACGCCCGCACCTGAAACATTAGTTAGATTTCCTAAATCACCTGGTGCAAAGAAACCAATCTTGGCCTTAACTTCGCGACCCAAAGCTTCGCTAACTTCCCAGACGTAGTAATGATTGACTAGCCCGATCGAGATTTCACCCTTATCGATCGCTTCAACGATCGCGCTATTTTTCGGATAAATCTTCACACCATTTGCTTGCAGACCTTCAAGCCAGTTCTTCGCAAAATCTTTTCCATTGGCGTTGATCAGAGCGGTTAAGAAAGCTTGGAATGAAGAGTTAGTCGGCGCAATACCAAGTTGATTCTTATATGCGCTGTTTGTTAAGTCGGTAACCGACTTTGGTAGCACTTGAACTCGCTCTGGCGAATACGCAAAAACTCTCGCGCGCCCAGTAACACCAACCCAGTTGCGATTTGCGGCTACAAACTTCGCCGGAATCGAAGCTGCGACATCATCGCTTAGCTCGGTAAATAGCCCAGCCTCTGCAACCGCACCAAGGGCACCAGCATCTTGAGATAGGAATAGATCAGCAGGGGAGTTACTTCCTTCTTCCAGAATCTGCGCGGCTAGTTCGGCTGAATCGCCATAACGGATGTTGAGCTTGATGCCTGATTCGCTTTCCCATTGGGCAAAAAATGGCGCAATAAATTCCTCGGAACGACCTGAGTAGACCGTTAACTCGGTGACTTCTTGGGCCTGCTCGTTACTAGATGAGCAACCAGTTAAAAGGGTTAGAAAAAGGGCAACTGCGCTACTCAAAGCGACTAAACGAAACTTCTTGGACATCAAACTTCTCTCGTTAGGGATATCTACGCCCAGACTCTATGACAAAGTCAATATTTACGCAACAAAAATGTTGCGTAATTCACCTCACAGGCATGAACTTGCCCAAACTCCAGCTTTATCCACCAAGGTTCCTAAAGGTTACCTAAAGCACCCGCGAATCTTTACTTGCCGATGCCGAGGAAGCGACAAGCGAGTACAAAAAGAATAAGAAAAGTGAAGTCAAGAAAACTTGCTGAACCTTTAATTCGTTGTTCACCAAAAATCTGTCAATAAGTTACCGTGCGTAAATTGTGCCTACGCGATATTTCGCCTATGAAAAAATTTCCGCTCATTGCAATTACAGCCCTAACTGCCTCCGCCTTAATTACCGCTGGGCAACTTCCAGCATTGGCAAATGAAGCCACCATTAAAGTTACCGAGATCGCAGCAATTGCCTCAGGCGACGGCGAGGGTAGTCACGAGATCGCTACCTACCACGCTGGCTCAAAGCGAATTTTTGCCACCAATGGCGTTAAGAACCAAATCGATATTTTCGATATTTCAGATGTAGCAAATCCAAAGAAGGTTAGCTCAGTTTCACTAGCCGCTTATGGAAATGACGTCACAAGCGTAGCTGCAGGTAAAGATGTGGTTGTTGCTGCAGTACTAGTTACTGAAACATTCTCGGCTACCGGCGTGCCAACTACACCAAATGGAAAAATCGTAGTTTTTGACACCGATGGAAAAGTCTTGAGTTCAGCAGATGTATTAGGTGTATTACCTGATTCAGTAACTTTTGCTCCAAATGGCACAACCGCACTTGTTGCAATTGAGGGCTCACCTGTCTGCGCAAAAGATAATCCTGCAACTACTGAAAAAGAAAACACAGATTACACAAAGGCATCAGACCCAGTCGGTGGCGTAACAGTTGTTGATCTAACTGATCCAGCTACACCAGTTGTTAAATTTGCGGGCTTTGATCAATTCACAGTTGCTGCCATGAAAGGTAAGGGAATCGCCGTCTCATCAGTTGTAAACAATGTCTCAAAGGATTTTGAGCCAGAGTTTGTTACTGCCGTAGATAACGAAACGGCTTACGTAACTATTCAAGAGGCTAACGCAATCGGCAAACTCAATATTGAAACTGCCACCTTTACCGACATCACACGCGCCTTCGAATCAAATGTCGCAAAAGTCGCTCGCGATACCAGCGATAGAGATTCCGGCACGGGCCCACGAACCTACCGAAATGTGGTAGGAGCTTCACAACCAGATGCGATTGCTGGTTTCAAAATGGGTTCCGGAAATTACTTCATAACTGCCAATGAGGGCGATGCACGCGAGTACACCTGTTTAAATGATGATCTTCGCGCCTCTTCACTCAAAGTAGATTCCCGCCGTTTTCCTGAATGGAGCACCTTGTCAGGTAGCGCTGCTCTAGGTCGCGCAAAGGTCAATCCAAATATTGGCGATAAAGATGGCGATGGCGACATCGACACTATTCATCTACGTGGTTCAAACTCAATGACTATGTATCGCAATGGATTAGCCATCTGGGACAGCGCTGATCTGTTAGACCAGATTCAGACAACCGCTTTTGGTGTTGCAAATATCAATGGTGCACATTCTTACTCATCAGATAAGGCCACCATGAACTATGTTGGTCAAGACCGCTCTGATGACAAGGGTGCAGAACCAGAAGGCGTTGCACTCGGAATGGTTGGCGATCGTCGAATTGCAATCCTTGGCCTAGAGCGAATGACTGCGCTAGCGATCTTTGATATTACCCAACCACGGGTGCCAGTATTCCAAGAATGGCTACAGATGCTGCCAACAAAGGCAACACCTGCAAAAGATGTTAAGCATTGGTCACCAGAAGGAATCGTCTTCGTCCCTGCAGACAAGTCACCTTCAGGCAAAGCGCTAATCATCACCAGCTATGAACTATCAGGTTCAATCTCGATTCATCAGATCGAACTACGCAACTAATCGCTAAACAAATAAAAGACCACCTCAGCGCTGCTGGGGTGGTCTTTTATTTGTAGCTCAATACTTGCAATGCTCTGACTCGCTTAGATTAGCACCAATTTTATCCACAGCTAATTTCTATAAAAATTTTAAATTTTTATCCAAACCTAATCTTCGTTCTGCGTGCCGCTGTAGCTCAGTGGATAGAGCAATGCTCTGACGAAGTCATAGGTCGCGGGTTCGAATCCCGCCAGTGGTACGCACAATAAGTGGCCTCACGGTTCGTCGCGTGGGGCCACTTTTTTGTTTACCCGTAGTAACTGCCTAATCTCACCGACGCCCCTTAAACTTTTCCTATGAAGCGCTTCCCGTTCATAAGAGCAGGTTTGATCTTTGCAATCTCACCAATCCTGCTTGCCTTCATCACCTCACTCTTTCAAGGCGGATCCATGTGGGATGAGGGCAGCGGCACCGGCGCATACATCTGGCTTATGTTCTTAACTCTGCCCGTTGGCTCACTCCTAATACTTATTGGTTTAGTAATCATGATAGTTCGTAGAACGCGTTGACCTAGTTCTAAAGGATACTTCGTGATCAACTCAAGTTACTCCGAGTAGTCAGAAAAAGTGCTTTAATGCAGTCAGATCTTGTAATGGAGCTGGTAACTCTTAAAAAAGAATTACAAAATCTTGTAGCTCAATCTTGCAACTTTCTGACGAATCAAAAGAGTATCAGCCTTAAAGCGCGCCCAGCTTCTCTTTAACCGCCATCGCCGATGGATTAGTCAGTGATGTTCCATCTGAGAACACCAGAGTCGGCACCATCTGATTGCCATTGTTTAGCGATTCAACCAGAGCAGCTGCTTCGGGGGATTGCTCAATATCAACCTCAGTAAAGCTGATGCCCAGCTCTGCCAGTTGTCCCTTAAGTCGCTTGCATGGGCCACACCAAGATGTTGAATACAGGGTAAAAGTCATGGCTGGATTCTAATGATTAACCGTCATCAGTGCTTATCGGGCAGTGCTGGCGTAGGTTAGGCGCATGAGTATCCGCTTTCGAAAGTCCATGAAACTGCTGCCTGGCGTGCGGTTAAATTTCAGTAAAGAAACTGTAGGTCTTTCGTTCGGCGTTCCTGGAGCTCGCTACACAATGAACTCAAAAGGGCGAAGAACATTTAGTACCGGTATTCCCGGCACTGGTTTATATAACGTTGAAACTCTAAATAGTGGCACTCGCAGCAATAGCCGCAGATCATCGGCCGCAGCTAATTCGCAAGAGGCGGAAACTTGGCAAGCCCCACCTGCGCCAGGATTATTTGCGCGCAAGCCAGAGCGAGAACTCAATAAGTTCTTACTTGATATTTATAACTCCGATCACGCTGATGATGCTAGTTCGGTAATTGAGAAAGCAAATGCTCTCAAAGCGCAGTACGCAGATCTGAAATATCCACTCGATTTGATCTCCTTTTTACACGGCGCTACCGATGAAAAATGGGAAACCGAAGTTGCCGAATGGGGTGCAATACTTTGGGAGAACCGACAAGCGGCATTTAGCGATAAGTACGTGCGCAAGTATTTCAAAGGCATCAAGCCAGGTGTCACCATTTCAACGGGCATCTCCACACAGTTGCACTACAACGTGCAGACACTGGGATTTATTTGGTCTGAAATTTTACAGTCGCTGAAAAAGTATGAAGAAGCCATTGAAGTATTGATGCAGATTCCACCTGATCAGATGGTGGCAATTTCACTTGCTGACATTGAAATATCAATTGGTGACTTTGATGGCGCAATCGAGACAACCGAAGATATTGAAGTATTCGATGATGCAACCGCCATGATGATGGTGTTACGTGGCGTGGCATTTCGCGAGAAGACAATGCACGAGGCCGCCGTTGAATGCTTTAAACGAGCACTAAAGCAGAAGCACATGCCCGAAGCTCTGGCTCATCGCGCGCTATTCGAGCGCGGAGTTACCTATGGCTTAATGGGCAAGAAGGCGATGGGCATTAAGGACCTGGAAAAGATTTTGGTTGATAACCCTGATTACCCTGAGGTCGAAAAGAAGTTAGCTGAGCTAAAGAAGTAAGAAATTGACTCAAATAATTGATTTAGAGCCATTAGCCTAATCTCATGATTTTTAGAAAGGCGAGCCTAGGCGCTGTAATCATCTCGCTAGCGCTCTTGCTGACTTCTTGCGTTGAAGTAAGAGGCGAACTAAGCGTTAGTTCGGCCGGGCGAATCAATGGCGAAATCATCTACACACTCAATAAGTCACTTGCTGCCGGCGTCGGGCTTAATTCTTTGGCCGATGTAAAGAACGAAGCAAGTACTAACCCCGAAGCCCAGATTGGTTTTTGCAAAGATGCACCGATTACCGAAGACGCTTCAAACTATATTCTCAAGTGCGCACTGAAGGATGTTTCAACTGATTCAGGTGAGATAAGTGCCAGCGTTACAGGAACGAATATTGTCTTTCGCTATAAAGCAAATTTAGATGCAACTAGCGACCAAACAAATTTTGGTTCGGTATCAATAACAATCAGATTCCTCGACCCGGTTATTTCTTTCACGGAAAACAAAGTTGGACTTGTTTCAAAAGTTGATGATCGAACTTATCGAATCTCAGGCGCTGCAAATGAACCAATTAATATTGAAATCACTGCAAACCTCGCCGCCAGCACTGGATCAACCAGCACCACACCTGCTCCGACACCTTCTGCCACAACCAACCCGGCTAGTGACGCAAACGCTGCAGTTGATGCCGCTAATAAAGCGGCTGCAGATAAGGCAGCAGCTGAATTAAAAGCTAAGCAAGAAGCCGAAGAGAAAGCCGCTGCCGAACTAAAGGCCAAAGAAGAGGCAGAAGCAAAAGCAGCAGCCGATAAGACTGCAGAAGACTTAAAAGCTAAACAAGAAGCGGAAGCAAAGGCAGCTGCAGACCTAAAGGCAAAGCAGGAAGCTGAAGCAAAGGCCGCGGCAGACCTAAAGGCAAAGCAGGAAGCGGAAGCAAAGGCCGCAGCTGAACTTAAAATTATGCAAGAGGCAGAAGCCAAGGCAATTGCAGATAAGGCAGCTGCTGAACTAAAGGCTAAGCAAGAAGCAGAGGCGGCAGAGAAAGCCACGGCAGACTTAAAAGCAAAACAAGAAGCCGAGGCGAAAGCGATAGCGGATAAGGCTGCCGCGGATCAGAAAGCTAAGCAAGATGCCGATGCTAAAGCTGCTGCAGATAAAGCCGCGGCACTCCTAAAAGCCAAACAAGCTGCAGATGCGAAAGCCGCAGCCGCGAAGATTCTTGCAGCCGCCAAAGCTAAAGCCGCTGCAGCAGCCAAAGCAGCAGCAGCCAAGAAAATAACAATCACCTGCGTTAAAGGAAAGCTAACAAAGAAGGTAACTGCCGTTAAACCGGTTTGCCCTAAGGGTTATAAGAAGAAGGCTTAATCTCGGGAAATGATATTGAGAAGATTTTTCCTAAGCTTTGCGATTGCAATAAGCCTCATTGCTATTTCGCCAACAGCAGCGCAAGCTGGCGGGGGATGCGGGTCAAATGCACCACGTATTTCAAATTACATAGCAAAACCGGGCCAATCCTTCGATGTCACCACCGAATATGTGATGTTTGACGCCAGCCTTAGTTTGTATGAGGATCCAAATTACGTTCCTTATGTTTCATTTTCTAGTTCTATACCGTGGTTAAGCAAATCCTCTGAGTTAATTAGCGCAACTGCTGAAGGCGGAAAATATAAGGCAACATTTCAAGTGCCAATCGACTTTATAGGTAATATGGAATTACAGGCTATTGTTTTCAACATCTGTGGCTCATCTGGAAATCAAGGTACATATGGGCCTAAGGTCATCATCCAATCTGACGAGAGCATCCCCAACTGCGTTATTGAATCAGTAAAGGTTTCTGATTACTCAGTAAATGTTGGCGAAGAATTCAAAGTCTCATTTCACGTTTATTCCAATATTAAAGATATTCAGCCTTACGTTGAGTTAACCGAATACAAGCAAGTAACGAGATTTCCAGCACGCTTAGCTGGCAGCAGCACTTCAAATTCTCTCCGAGTCTACGAAGCAACCGTTAGCTATAAACAAGCCCGCCAATATCCATATGGTGCAATAGCTCGGCCAGAGGTCAAAGACCTTTGTAATTCATCTGGCGATAGAGAAGTAATTGGCATCATGGGTTATATAACTTCAAAGGCAATGATCAAAGAGATCATAAAAGGTGCAGAATGCAACAACGGAACTCCACCTATTAGTTCATTGGACTATATGGGCGTAAATGAGGCGCTTGTTTGCGCCAACTATCCGGTCGGTAGTAGCAGATATAGCTGGAGAAATGCTTCAGAGGTAAATGCAGCAAAGGCCGCCGCTGATAAGGCCGTTGGAGATCAAAAAGCCAAGCAAGAAGCAGATGCTAAAGCCGCCGCCGAAAAAGTTGTGACAGATGCCAAAGCCGAAGCAGCCAGAATTCTGGCTGAAGCTAATGCTCAAGCTAAAGCAGCAGCCGCAGCCAAGAAAACTACAATTACCTGCGTAAAAGGAAAGCTAACAAAGAAAGTAACCGCCGTTAAACCGATTTGCCCTAAGGGTTATAAGAAGAAGTAATCGGCGGATACATCTCAAACCCACTGATCACATCGCGATAACCCTGACTACCCAGAGGTCGAAAAGAAATTGGCTGAGCTAAAGAAGTAGCTGCTAGGCGACCAGTTGTCCTCAAAGCCGCCTGTATTGGGCCACGCCAGAGTTTTGAATACTGACTAAATTCTATTTACCTATTCATATTTGAATGAAGTTATCTTAATCTTGGACTATGAGTAATAGACGTGTGCGAGTAATGGCGGTGGTAATCGCATTAGCATTTGGATTCACCCAGCCAGCAATAGCGAGCCTAACCGGCACTATCGATTACACAAACGATCGAGCTGTCCCACTCATGTCTTCAGCGAGTGATTTAAATTCAAATGGGTCAGGATTTCTCTATTCACCCAGAATCGTCTTTACTTCAGCACATACTGCATTTGAATTTCGCAACGGTGAAAGAATTGATTTTCGCCAATTTCTTGCAGTTGGTAAACCAAATACCAACATTAAGACCATAGGCCAAGGCGTCAAAGTAATAAAGCGCATATCGGCAAGTGGATACTTGCCCAATAAGGACCCAGATCTAAATGACTTTGCGATATTGATTTTGGAGGAAGACTTAGCTCAAGTTGAACCTGCACAATTACTAACCCCAGATATCCAAAAAGAGTTAGTTGAATCGCGTGCTGATGTAAAACTCCATGGCTTCGGAAATATTCAGGATTTGTGCGCACTGGGCGAGAGTCTTCCTTGCTCGACAAATAGACCTCAAACCTCTGAGGTTCCAAGATCGTTGACTGCAAAGCTTCACCCGTATGAAGATTTCCCAAATTTGGTTGGCTATGAAGTTCCACAAAGACTTAGAGATCAATTACTCTTTTTTACTGCTGGAAAGGCGAGCATGTGCGGCGGTGATTCCGGCGGCTCACTTACAACAACTTATAACAGCAAGATTTTGTATCTAGCAAACATTGGAACTGCTGAAAGAATTTATGCCTGCGGCCAGTCTCGTATTTTTGATGGCAAAGGGGGAATAAATTATTCCCAGCCAATTTATAAGTATCTGGATCTAATTAAAGAGGCCGAAGAGTTTGTCTCTCAACAGAAGGCAAATGAAAAAGCAGCTGCCGATTTAAAGGCTAAACAAGAAGCAGATGCTAAAGCTGCAGCCGAGTTAAAAGCTAAGCAAGATGCCGATGCTAAAGCTGCAGCCGAGTTAAAAGCTAAGCAAGATGCCGATGCTAAAGCTGCTGCCGCCGCCAAAGCCGCAGCCGCCAAGAAAACCACAATCACCTGCGTTAAAGGAAAACTGACAAAAAAGATAACTGCCGTTAAACCGGTTTGCCCTAAGGGTTATAAGAAGAAGTAGCTGAATAATTCACCGCCAGCACTTCAGAATATAAATAACTTCTAGATACTCAGGCCGAAAAGTGCCCCGTTGCCTCAGGCGAATAAACTTCGCGGGACTTAGAATCAGCCTATGCGACTGCGCCTATTTGTGGTTTCCTCCTTAATCATGTGCTTTTTGTTGCCAGCTACTAGTGCGCAAGCCGAGGACTTAGTAATTGCATGCCCGGGTGGCGGTAGTTACACCATCGTCATGCCTAGTGGCGTTGCAATAAACGGAAAGAGTTGTGCGGGGCCCATAGTTATCGATAATCGAGTAAAAATTATAGGCAAAGAAGCGTTTAGTTTTTCTAAGATTGATTCAGTAAGTATACCTAACTCGGTAATCTCGATTGAAGCAAATGGATTTTCATATACAAATTTGAAGTCGATTTCTATCGGTAATTCTCTAGAGAGGATTGGCTTTGAAGCTTTCAGGTTTTCTAGGTTTGAGTCTATTTCCTTGCCAAGTTCACTTAAATCTATTGGAGAGTGCGCCCTCTGTGACACATTTTTTTCTTCAATAGTTTTGCCTTCTTCGCTTGTCACCATTGGAAAAGGCGCTTTCGCACGCGAAGACACTCGGATTCCGCTAAAAAATATCGAAATACCAGATTCAGTTATTGACATTGGTTGGTATGCCTTTTCCTCAACTGGCTTGGAGATCTTAAAGCTAGGAAAATCAATCAAAACGATTCAGCCCGGTGCATTTCAGAACAATAAGTTAAAGCGAGTAGATATTCCGGCCGCGATCAATTGGATTAGCACTTTTGCATTTAAAGGCAATCCCTTGGAGGTTCTAAATCTCTCAGAGGGCTTAACTGGTATTGATTCAGAGGCCTTTGCTAACACGCGGATTACAAACCTCGTAATCCCAAGTTCTGTTACGGGACTTGGTTCTCGCGCTTTCGCAAATATTCCGACTCTAGTAAGTGTAGATATGTCAGATAATCTCGATGTGGGAATAGACATTGCAACACAGTTACCTTCTATCGGCGATGTATTCGATCAAAGTTATAACATCGCGCAAGTCCTCTATTGTGGAACGGCACAGGGATTCCTTGTAAAACCTACTTGTGAAGGTTCTAGAAAAACTGCTGCAGATGCCGTTTCAAAGAACGCGGCCGAATCTGCTGCTAAGGAAGAGGCTGAAAAGGCTGCAAGATTTAAGGAATTCGAACTAGAGCAGAGCAAATCAATCGCCGATATTCTAATTCTAGCTGGTAAGTCTGCCACGCCAATTAGCTTCAAGGTAACAGGGAAAAATCCAGTATGCCCAAATGGCTCTGCGAGATCTGACGTTGCGCCATCGGCTAACTACTACGGAACTACAATAATTTGCACAAGTGTAGTTAAACCTGAAGCAGAACGATTAGCATTGATTGCTGCTGAAAAAGCCGCTGGAGATCAAAAAGCCAAGCAAGAAGCAGATGCTAAAGCTGCCGCTGACAAAGTTGTAGCAGAAGCGAAAGCCGAAGCAGCAAAAATTCTTGCTGAAGCAAATGCTAAAGCTAAAGCCGCCGCAGCAGCAGCAGCCAAAAAAACCACAATCACCTGCGTAAAAGGAAAACTAACTAAAAAGGTAACTGCCGTTAAACCGGTTTGCCCTAAAGGTTATAAGAAGAAGTAACCGGCGGATACATATCAAACCCACTGATCACATCGCGATAGCCCTGAAACCCGCACCCTGAACATTCCACATCAGGCGGCCAACGCGATGGAATCACGCACCCACCCGATGCGTACTTCTCGTGATCAAAATCGTCACCGGGCATTCCCCATAACAACTCACGGAGTAGCCCTTTCTGCTGGCATTCAGGACAAGTCAGCGTTCGCAGTTGCTTACGTCTTGGCGGCTTTGGTTGCATATCTAAACCATATTGATAGCCACTGACATCCCTGTCAGCAATGCGTTGTACCCTGCACTTGGAGGTAAACAAATGGCAGAGATTAAAGTCAGAGGCGCAGATGGCAAGCCAGTTCGCTATGCATCCCTCGATGGCCAAAACCTTAAACTCCAATTTGAATACTACGCACGCCATGACAACGAAGGCGACTACGAAGTAATCCAAACCGTTGCCCCAGAAGAATTCGCTGCAATCGCCAATAAGTTCGGCCTAGACCCAACCAATGACATCCTTGCAATAGTTCAACAGATCTCAGATGCCGGCAGGGGAGAAGAGTTCGTCGATGCCCTCAATAGCAAAGAGATTAAGTGCGAGATATGGAGTTGGAGTAGTTGAGGGTTGAATGCCTGCGTGGTGATTAATAATTGGCTTGGAATTCCTCGCTTACGCTTAGACCTTCCAAACCTCCCTTATTGCGTTTTTTAATGTCGCTCAGCAAGTCACCGTGCGCTACTAACAGTACTTAGGTGTGAAGCATTACGGAATTAGACCGATTCCACTAGTGTTTCACTGTTGTGTCTACTAACTCAATCTCAAAAAGGAACCTAATGACAATTACGATTTCGAAAAAAGTATTACTTCCAATTTTTACTCTCGTTATCGGATTCGTACTAGGCATCAATGGCACTTCACCCAGTAATGCAGAAACCACAGTGGCACAAGGCGAGGTGCTCAAAGTCTGCATCAATTCAAAGACTGGAGTTATTAGAGTCTCAAACAAGTGTGATACAAAAACTGAGCGCAAGGCAGTGTTGGGTAGCACTGGTCCACAAGGCATTAAAGGTGAAACCGGTGCAACAGGGCCTCAAGGCATCCAAGGCGAGAAAGGCGAAACTGGCGCTCAAGGTATTCAAGGTCTCCAAGGCGAAAAAGGTGCAACGGGCGAAACAGGCGCTGTCGGTGCGCAAGGAATTCAAGGTATCAAGGGCGCTACCGGTGACAAAGGCGCGACCGGTGACAGAGGTGCAACCGGCGCTCAAGGTCCTCAAGGCTTTACAGGTGCAACAGGAGCAACTGGCGCTACCGGTTCGACCGCTAACCTACGAACCAAATCAATAACTGTATGGGAACAGTCCTACGGTGGGTTCTGCAGTAGTTTTGGATTCTCAGTTTTAAACTCTAGTACTTCTCTTAGTACATTTTTGGGTTCACTTTCTTTGAATAAAAGTTGCTCAACACTCACATCAAGTAACGTTACCGTCTACGCACCTTAATCAATTTCACTGTTAAAGCATCAGCAATAAGATCATCCAGTGAAGATTGTTACTTGGAACTGCAATTTACAATTCGCCAAGAAGTCCAAACTAGTCGATTCATTTGATGCCGACGTTCTTGTCATTCAGGAGTGCGAGTACCTCCCAGTGGATTACAAACCTGGTTACCAGCTTTTTTGGCAAGGCAGAAATCAGAAAAAGGGTTTAGCGGTTTTAGTGCGGGGAAATGATTCCGCAATGATTGAAAACGATGAGACTGCATTCGCCTACTTTTTGCCAATACAAACGGAATTTGGCTTAATTGTCGGGGTTTGGTCTTTCAATCAAAGGGCAAAGAAGTTTGGAAACAAGGTAAGTGGGCACCTAATCGATGCCCTCGAGACTTTTGAGAATGGGATAGCTTGCAATCCCAGAGTTGTTATTGCTGGAGACTTTAATAATGGACCTAGATGGGACTTAAAGCGTTTCCATAGAAATAATTTTCGCTTAATTCACGAAGAGTTAACTCGCAGAGAGTTCAGAAGTAGCTATCACGAGGCATTCTCAGAAACTCCAGGTAGCGAGAGTTTGAGTACACACTTTCACCAGCGAAATCCCGATAAGGGGTACCACATCGACTATGTCTTTACAAAAGGTTACAAAGTAAGCGAAGTTCAGTTAGGTGAGTATTCGGAATGGAGTGAGGCAAGTGACCATATGCCTATGGTTGTGAAACTGAATCGCTAGCCGGCAGTGATGCTCCGACATTAATACATCTGATCTTGAGTTACCGAACCCCTTGTGCGGATCTTAAGCAGATAGTAACGTTTGCGAACCTGCGCTAATTGGAGACACGCATGCCTGCTAACGATTATCAAAACTCATTCTTCAAAGATTTATTTGACTATAAGTTAAGAAAATATATAACTCGACGAGTTGCTTCAGCCGTTTATCTCTTTTATTTGATCCTAATCCCAATAGTAACGTTGGTACTTACTTATGTTACTTACAAATATGCAGCTGAGTTTTATGAGTCAGGCAGTTTTCATTGGCAGCTTTTTGCAATTTGGATAGTTGGACCAATTTTAGGACTACTTGCATTGATCTTGACTCGGCTTATTATCGAGTTGAATATTGCAGTTGTTAACATTGCCGAGAACACCGAATCTAATGACTAAATCCACTCTTGATATAGAAATTTAGATTATTTATTATTGCAAAAGTTGGCCTAGTAAGGACGTAGATGAGCTAAAAATAGCTGCAACTAAATGATTTATTTAGGAATAATCCCACCAAGTTTTATCGCCGTCAGTCTCATACTTGCAATCCAAGACCTTCGCACAAAAGGCATCGAGTGATACGGCTATGTTGTATTGCTCTTCAACAGAGCTCCAAGTATTGACGCCAACAACTTTGCCCTCATTATCGATTAAGGGCCCACCACTATTTCCGCTTGAAATATTGTTAGTTATCAACAAATCAGTACCGTAAAAATTCAATACATTTCCAAAGGCAACTGATCCCTCGTATCCATCTGCACTTCCAAATGCCATTACCCAATATCCGGGCCAGGGTGGATTCTCTGACAACTTAAGCGCTGGATACTTAGCTTTCGTTGCCAACACGGCTAAATCATTCTTGGCATCCCACTCAACGATCACCGCACGCTGCTCATCTTGTCTAGGCAAGGCAACGGTTACCGTGCCTTTGGCGCCCAGGCAATCTTCAATCACATGATGGTTGGTAATCAAAGTTGTCGGATATGTATCGCTAACCTCAGTCTCTAAATCAACCGCCCACGCTGTACCCAAAGACCAGTCATCTTTACTTGTCTCGCACCAAACCGTCAGCGTTGATTCCTGCGTCTTATCCACTAAGTCACTAATGCTGCGAGGCTGCACATACCCATCGTGTTTGGGATCCTCGGCCGCGAATTGACCAGCTGGGGCCCATGCCAACATGAAGGCACCCAGTGCAAAAGGGGTCGCAATTATGGCCAAAGCCGCCATAAACTTGTTCGAATCTGAGTCTTTCATGCCCTAAATCTAGGGGCGAGGTCTGCTTTTTTGGTGAAAACACCGCTTAGGCCGGCGATTCGTCTACAAGTGACCCAAAATCGCAATGTTCAATTTCAGGGGGCAGCCCCATTTGTCACCGCCAACATACATAATTACCCACATGTTGAACCGTGAAAATCATGAGGCCTGCCAAGATGCGCTAGGAGGCCCCACCCTTCAACCCATTAAGCGCAAAAAGCGTTTTGGCATCATTGTAAGTTCAATCCTTACCGCAAGTTCTTTGCTTCTAACGTCGTGCGGTGGCACGGCAGTCGCACTGCCTGATCCTGAAATCAAAATTTATTTGCTAGATCTATCAGGCTCAGGCGATGTGAAGAATCAATTCAGACTAATTCAAGAAGATTTAACGAAAGATATGATCTCAGAGTCATTGGGTTCACCTTATGAAATGAAGGGGCCTTCCCTCACGAAATTTTATTTCGTCGGCACAAATTCGAGAGCTTTACGTGAGTTTGCACTTCAAGATCAACAGGTCGCTTACGAATTATTCAAATATGTGGACGATGAAAATAACAACACTCGAACTGAGAAATTCTGGCGACTTCTCTCTGAAAAATATCAGAACTACATGATCAATAATTTAGAGAATTCTCAGTCAGTATCAAAAATGCAGTGTCTAAATTACTTTAATGAGATTTTCCTTCCTACTTGGAGTTCTGATCGCGTCAGAGATGTTTACTCAAGTTTCATGTGTCGCATGGCTGTTTATAGCTTAGCCAATTTTGAAGAGCTTCAGATGTACATAGATTCGGAGTCGCAGCCTGGAGTTCAAAAAGCATCAGATGTCTTTGGGGCTTTATCCAAAATTGACTCACAGGTTGAGAAATTTCGCGAGCAGTTTCAAGGCTCCAATATAAAAATCACACTAGCAACAGATGGTGCACACAATTTAGGTCCCAACAGTCCAAGCAATTTACGAGCCAAAATCAAATCTGGCTCAGATGTCTGCGCTCTAGCGGATGAGTATAGAAACGAATTTGAGTTATCCAACTTAAAGTCAAGCGAAAAGCTCGAGATTGATTTACGAGGAATATCCGCTTTGATAAATGGAACAGGCGAATATCCTCGCCAACTTGAGTCGTTCTGGAATTGTTTTTTCCCAAGTAAATAGAAAATCACGTCAACCCAAACTACCTAAAGGGAGTTCACATGAAGCACAATCTATCTTTTTTCAATAAAGAGAGTAAATGGACATGGAATAAACTTGCAACACAAAGAGGGCGCCGTGACGGAAAATCTGAAAAGCCGACAACCGAATGGGGCGCGCACTCCGTTCCATTTCTCATAGAGCTCTACAAGAGGGCCATGGAGAGAGCAAAAATTCTACAAAGTCAGACTCGAGCCAACCTAGGAGATGCAGTGCGCCAAGCTGTTTCCAGAGATGATCGACTAATCTTTCTCAAGTCGCAAATAAGTTTCCAAAACTCAAAGGCTGAAGGAACGATCAAGAGGGCCAATGCAATCCAAGCTCAAATAGATGGATATGTTGAAGAGAATCCAGTTGGACGTTTCGCTCGGCTTCGTGCAATCCCCGATATCGTTTACTTTCCAGTCTTACTTTTGTTAGCCAGTGGCGAAGTGCTTATCACGGCCCCAGCATTAATTGATTTGTTTAATGATAATGAAATTATCGCAGTTATCATTGCTGGTGCAGTCGGCCTTCTAACTGTAGTTTTCGCACATATTTTGGGTATTTCTTTGAAAATGAAATTAGACCGACATAGACCACAAGAGGGTTGGGTAATTAAGTTATTGATTCCACTTTCAGCAGTGGTTTTTTCTGCGGTAGTTATCCTGGCGATCTTGCGAGCTGGACAAACACTGGACAAGTTAGCTAATTTCAACGTAATCAAAGGTGTTTTAGGGCAAAAAGTATTTCTTTTCGGATTTTTCTTAATTTTACAACTTGCATTTATTGGCGTTGCTGCAATGTTGGCATTTCTACATCATTCACAACTTGAACATGACTTAAGAACCGTAAAGAGACAATTGAAATCTTTAGAAAAAACTAGAAAAACTCTAGTTGACGAGTACAACTCGATCGCCTCTCAAAGTTTCTTGTCGGAAGACATAATTAGGGTAGCCCGTGAAGAGCTTGTTGCTAAAATCGAAGTAATTGAAAGCAATTATGCTGCGGCGGCTGCAATCTACTGCGATTCAAACATACACGCGCGGAGAGATGAAATTGATGCAGCACATGTGTCGATGATTCCGCCTAAATTCGATTTCCAAGTGGATACTTTTGAGGATCTGATTAGCCTCTCAAGTAATTATGGAAATACAGCCACGAACGATTCTAAGGAATAGGAACCATGCGTACATTTAAAACTATCCTGATTGTGGTTGGAATTTATCTCGCAGCATTTGTCGCCGACCTTAGCCTTGCCTCAGGCTCGCCTGATTACCAAGGGGGCGTGACAGTTCTTGTAATACTCGGGTTTCTTGCATTCTTAGCGCCAAAAGTTGGTTACCGATGGTTTGACTGCTTCTTTGGTGCGATTCCGTTTTACGGCGTCTTCTTTTTATTTCGTATTGCGCACCGTATTGCCTTCTTGCCTGAACGAGATTGGGCAGAGCGGGCGTAATGTCTGTGAAAAAAATTCATCTCATTCACACTCTTTGTTTTGAATAGCATGGCTGAGAAAGTTAAGTCGGACACTCAACTTGTCGGCGCAGCAGGTGAACATCTTGTTCTCTCACGTCTACTTTCCAGAGGCATTCTTGCGGCCCAGGCGCCAAGAGGCACTCGCAAAGCCGACATTCTCGTTAATCACCTTGATGGAAAAGCGCCATGCTTAATTCAAGTGAAAACTCGCTCCGGCAAAGGCGCTGATGGTGGATGGCACATGAAGGCCAAACATGAGGCCATTAAAGATAAAGACATGTTCTACTGTTTCGTTGACCTGACAGAGCCTCATCCAATAGTTTTTGTAGTACCTGCGCTGCAGGTTTCCAAAGCTGTTACTGAATCTCATGCTAAATGGCTCAGCACGCCAGGCAAAAAAGGTCAGAGCCACAATGAAACCGATATGCGCCGAATTAGAAATTCTTATGGAATGAATTTGAAGAGCGCGCCAGATGGTTGGATGGAAAAGTATCTTGAGAACTGGGAGTTAATTTCATGAGTTTTGTATATATCCTCACCAATGAGGCAATGCCCGGCTATATCAAGATTGGATTAACCGATAAGCCAGTATCTGAGCGAGTTCTGGGATTGGATAACACAAGTGTCGCGGTTCCATTCCAATGCTATTACGCAGCGCGAGTGGATGATAATCAAAAAATTGAAAGGGCTCTCCATACTGCCTTTGGTGACTTTCGAGTCCGAGTAAATCGTGAATTTTTCAAGATGGATCCCTACAAGGTAAAGGTAATTCTTGAAGTTCTAGCACTCGAAGACGTCACGCCGAAAAATGAATTAGTTGCATCCGCTGATGACTCTCAAGCGTTGCGCGCTGTCGCGGTAAAATCTGGAAAGTTCAAATTTTCTTCTGCGGGAATTCCAATTGGTTCAGTATTAAATTTCGTAAAAGACTTCAGCATTACTTCCACTGTTGTCGAAGACAGCTGGGTGCTGTTTGAGGGAGAAAAACATAGCCTTTCTTCTGCAGCCCTTGTGGCACTAAAGTCTTGCGGCTATAACTGGACTGCAGTGCCCGGTCCAGAGTATTGGCTTTTCAATGGAGAGACTGTTTCCAATTTACGCATTCGCCAGCGAGAGCTTGAGGAAACTGTCGAATAGGGCTTTAGTAGTTCTCACGGATATAGGCGTAAGCACGATCAAACAATTCTCCAGCAGGTGGCAGGCCTGAATTTTTAAGAATTAAACGCAATTCTTGGCGCACAGTGCGATCACCGGGATGCGATGTTTGCCATCCAGTGCCACGGACAGGTTGGACAAGCGAATCCACTTGCTCGACTACATTTTCAATTACAAGAGGAACGCCTTGCGGCCTGAACTCTTCAAAGATCTGCGTAAGGGCACCTTTACGTGGATCAACAACTTTGATCTCATCAATACGACCTTCATCATCTGCGCGTTCTGCTTCAAGTAAATCACGAGCCAGCTCTAGCAAGTGTCGTAAGAATTCAACGCTCTCTGCCGCACTCGAAATCCGGCTAAGACGCAAGAGCTCCAAGCGTTCAGCGAGTGATTTCCAAATCTTTAGCCCGGTTGCCCCAGCCATGCGTGCTTTGATGCGCTCTTCAAGGCGTTGCAAAACTTCAAGAGCCGTGGGCGCAGGCTTACCAATACTTGGTGGCGCCGGGAATAATCCGTTACCCCGAAGTGCTTCTAATACTTCAGCATCCATTGCAACTTTATCTAACTTATCTGCATCGATTGTGATTCCAGTTAAATGGGCATGGACAATTTCCATAGTCTTAGCGCCAAGTTTTTGCCACAACAACAAATCAGCTGAGTTATTAGGAGCGATTGAGGCGTAAACCCGTGCTAGGAATCTATAACTCTCTTCTACTGGGCGAAGCTTTGTATCAGGCCATAAGAACTCAAATAATCCTTGGCATCTCATGAACTGTGCTGCAAATTCATCACGCTTTGGAATTGTGTCCAGAATCTGTTGGGCATCATGGATCTGGTTAAAAACAGTTGCCTCTTTATCTACCCCTTCAAATTGCTTGATAGTTGTTGCTATCTCAGCGGTAAGTTCTCCAAGTAAAATTTCGACATCTTCTTGATTTTGTCCAAGTTTCATCGTCGCTTTGGTCGAAAGTGCCTTAGCGAGCTCTTTTCCTAAACCAACATAATCAACAATTAATCCATGGAGTTTTTGTTGCCCCGTAATCGGATTGGTCCAGCGCCGGTTAGTACGACAGACTGCTTGGAACAAGGTATGCGCACGAAGAGGCTTATCTAAATACATAACTCCCTCAATAGGTGCATCAAAGCCAGTTAAAAGCTTTGCAGTAACGATTACAAACTTGAGCGGATCATTGATATCTCTAAAACGATCCTTAATCGTTGCCTCTTGTTCGCGATCTAGATTCCACTTATCCCACTCTTGCGGATCATCCTTAACGGTTGTCATGACAACTGCTGCCTCTTCACCCGGATGAAGCAGCGCTGATATTGCATCGTGGTATGCCACGCAAGTAGCTCGGTCATATGCAACAACCTGCGCCTTTAATCCAAGGGGTGCGATACGAGCTCTGTAGTGATCAACGATGTCTTTACAGACTGCCTCAATACGATCTTTATCTCGAACCACGATAGAGATATGCGAGGCACGTGCTGCAAGCTTTCCACGTTGCTCATCTGTCAACTTCTCTTCATCAGCTAGCTCATCAAAGGCAGCCTGCAAGTCATCACCATTGAAGTGGAAGTTAACCAAACGAGTTTCCACGTGCACGGGAAGCGTTGCTCCATCATGGATCGAACGCTCTACCGAGTAATGGTTAAGCGCACCATCTGGATCATCCATATCACCAAACATCGAGAAGGTGTTCTTATCTTCTGTAGATATTGGTGTACCAGTAAGACCAATGAACTTGGCATTAGGTAGCGCCTCACGCATATCTAAACCAAGTCGACCCTCTTGAGTTCGATGTGCTTCATCAACCATCACCACAATATTGGCTCGATCGTTGAGTAACCCAGCCTCTGCGAATCTAAAGATTGTTGTAATGATTACGCCACGAGCATCATTCTTCAGCAATGCTCGAAGTTCATCTTTGGTCTCAGCAGTCTTAAGAGATTGAATACCCACAGACTTGAACTCAGATTCAGTCTGCTGAATAAGTTCCAAGCGATCCAAAACAATCACAATTGTTGGCGCATCCAGTTCACTCTCATAGCGAAGCTTGGCCGCTGCATATGCCATTGCAAAAGTTTTACCTGAACCTTGGTGATGCCAGATCAATCCCTGCTTCTTCTTTGGATCCTTGCAACGAGCAACAATCGCCTCAACTGCTTCAACCTGCGGATAGCGAGGAATCACCTTGGTGCGAAGTGCCCCATTCGCTGTTCTGCGTGATGAATACAAAGTAAAGGTGCGCAAGATATCCAGCACCATCGCAGGAGTCAGTAATAACTCCGCAGATCTCAACATATTTGGAAGCCCTGGAGGCATGATCACATCAGTAGTCGATGACCAGTTCAACCATAACTCTGGCGGTTGTCCCACTGCGCCATATCTGAACTCACGCCCCTCGGAGGCGAAGGACAAGACATTGGGAACAAAGAACTCAGGAGTCTTCTTCTCGTATGCATTGTGAACATCTGTTGCACCGTTGAGCCAAGAGATGTTCTTATCCTTTGGTGTTTTCATCTCACCTACAACTAGGGGAAAGCCATTTACCCATAAAACTAGGTCGTATCTACGATGCTCACGGCCAATATGAAAAGTAGCCTCTGTTGTAACTCGCAGAATATTCGCCTTAGGATTTTCAAAATCAATCAGATTAACTTGCACATCTTTATCTGTGCCTATGTATTTGATTGTTCTGCGACCACATAACCAAGCAATAAATTCTTCATTCGAGGCAACAAGCCCATCGTTTCGAACACCAAGCAGAACGGCTCGCAACCTTGAAAGTACCTCTTCGGATCGAGCGGGAACCTTTGCGATCTCAGGATTTAAGCTAACTAAACCTTTAATTACATCATCACTTAAGAAAACACTTTCAAATGGGCGACCAAGAGTTTCATCTTCGGCCCATATCCAACCAAGTCGAGACAGATGGTCTGACAGCCCCATCTGAACCATCTTCTCGTCGATGCTCTTTTCAATCTGAGACATCATCACGCAGCACCGATGACTTTGTCGTAGCTGGCAGGGATCTCATGTTCCCCGCTAAGCAGATCCGAAAGCAAGGAAGATCGAAGGTTTTTGATTCTTGCGGCCACTTCGAGATTCTTTGAAATCTGCTGATCAAACAAACTCATGGCTTCGACTATAGCCTTTTGATTTTCCCTAGGGGGATACAAAACAGGAAGTACGCGCAATTTTCCTAGACTTATAAATTTTTGCGTAGAGCCAGAAACAGATAAAGAAATTGCATTTTTTCCAAGTTGTGATCCAAGATAATGACAGAGATATCTTGATAAAATTGGTTCAGTAGATTTTAGTAACCCAACATTTTTAATCGCAAAATCTGGTTCTTCTTCTACGACAATTACCTCTCCAATAGTTCCAATCATGCTGATTAAAAGATTGTATTGCTCAACCTTGCTCCGTTTGTTCACTTCTACATAGTCATTTAGAGAAATAAGATAAGCACTATCTAAATCTAGCCTTCCATCCTTTATATTTTTTGAAGTCACAAGAGCAAAACCTTCGTTAGATGGTTTTGGAGAATCATGTGTGCCGTCCCTAACCTCGCAAATATCTGAAAGGATTTTGTACTCCCAATCATCGCTACCTGCCGTCAATAACTCATGCAGCACAGCGTTCCTAGATTTCTTAGCGCTCTCTAACTGTTGTTCAAGGGCTTCAATGTAGGAATCAACCGATGAGATGAGGTCAACAATTCTTTTTTGTTCTGGGAGTGGGGGAAGAGGGATATTAATCGCAAGAATTTGTTTAGAGGAAATATGTTTGACAGTGGTGTATCCAGTGTCCTGCTCAATTTTGTCTAGATATTGATTCACCGCAAAGAAGATGAACCGAGGCTCAACAAAATTAATCTTGAAATCCTGAATTCGACAGACTCGCTGATTAAGTAGCGCATCTTTCCCGCCCCATTCATAACAGTGAAACTCACCATCCATGCCAATCAGGAAATCACCATGGCGCACGACATATCGATCTTCATAGCTACCTGAGTACAGTGCCTCTGTCTGGTTTCTCTTTGGTAAATCACGAATTCGAATTAGTGGCATTCCCTCAGATTGATTGAAAAGCTCAGACTTGAATGCGAATCCTGACAGAACTTGAGCAACATCCCCGATCGGAGTTTTTATCCAACCGTCACGCATAGCCAGCGGCCTTTAACTTAGCTATTAACGCCTTTTCTGCAGCTGCAAGTTCTGTACGCGCTTGATCAAAAGACGCGAGAGCATCTTGGACATCTACCACCTCTGCTGCATCTGCTTTGAGATAACGACCAATGTTAAGGTCCCAGTTGTTCTCTTCAATCTCAACGTGTGAAACTAAACGAGCTGAGATATTTGTTTTTTCAATGTTACCCATTGATTGATAAACAGCAAAGATATCTTCGACATCTTCATCGGTGAGGAAGTTTTGAGCCTTTCCTTTGCCAAAACGTTTTGATGCATCTATGAAGAGAATGTGCTTCTTGCGCTTCTTGTCCTTTGTCGCTCTAAAGAACATTAAGCTGGCTGGAATTGAAGTGCCGTAGAAGAGGTTCGGAGCTAGGCCAATAATGGTTTCAAGAAGATCAGATTCAATAAGATGCTTACGAATAGCGCCTTCTGCTCCACTTCTAAAGAGAACTCCGTGGGGCATTACAACACCGACTCGACCAGTCTCTGGCTTCATTGATGTGATCATGTGTTGCACCCATGCGTAGTCACCATTGTTCTTAGGTGGGACTCCACCGATGGCGCGTTTATGTGGATCTGTTGCCCACTTATCTGCGCCCCAATCTTTCAAACTGAAGGGAGGGTTTGCTACAACTAAATCAAATTGATCTAGCTTTCCTTTTGAATCTATGAATTTTGGATTATTCAAAGTATCTTCTCGACGAATTTGTGCATCTTCTACTTCGTGGATAAAAAGATTCATGCGTCCGATAGCTGCAGATGTTTGGTTTACTTCTTGACCATAAAAGCGCATCTGACGGACAGAGCCACCTGATTGTTTTACTTCAGCTGCGGCTTCGATCAACATACCTGCAGAACCACATGTTGGGTCGTAGATTGAATCTGTTGGTTGTGGTCCAAGGATACGAACAAGTAAATGGACTACAGCGCGCGGGGTGAAGAACTGGCCTGCACTTGTTGAACTTTCATCAGAGAAGCGCTTGAGCAAATATTCGTAACCACCTCCTAAGAGATCGTTAGAGATATTGCTGGGAGAGAGATCTCTTTGACTGAAGTGGCTGACGAGTTTTTCAAGGCGTTCTGGTGGCATCTTGTTGTGATCTGCCCATGGAGCGTTACCAAAAATTTGCGCTAATTGATTCGGATTAGCTTCTTCAATCTTTTGCATAATGTTTTGAATGAGGACGCCATGGTTTTCAGCAGCACGCCTTAAATCTGCCCAATGGCAACCTTTAGGAATTTGGAATGTGTGAAAGTCAGCAGCGGTTTCATCATCGATGTCTTTGCCGAACTTCTTGATTGCCTTCTCTTGCTCTTCATCCCATGTGTCAGAGAGTCGCTTTAAGAAGAGGAGAGGGAAGACGAAGTCACGTAGGTTTGCAGGATCAACAGGGCCACGAAGGATGTTGGCGGAGTCCCAAAGCCACGACTCGATGTCTTGCTGGGTGGCTTGGCTCATCTGTGGCGTTCCCCTTAATGGTGCATTAGTTATGTGCTCAAACTACAGCCCGTAACCGACATTAAGGAACTATCAGTGGCGAAATGGAACTACTTCACACTCCGCATCACAGCTGTTACCTTGCCCAGGATCTCGCAATTATTTCCATCGATAGGTGCGAAGTTGTCGTTGGCAGGTAGTAGCCAGATCTGGCCGTTCTTGCGTGAGAATGTTTTAACGGTTGCTTCACCATCGATCATGGCAGCGACGATTTCGCCATTGTTGCAATCCTTTTGAGAGCGGATTACTACATAGTCTCCGTCGCAGATTGCAGCATCGATCATAGATTCTCCGACAACGCGAAGCATGAAGAGCTCACCGCTACCAACTAAGGATTCAGGTAGTGGGAAAGTCTCTTCGATCTCTTGTTCTGCCGTGATTGGGCCACCGGCTGCGATGCGACCTACAAGCGGGATGTATTTGGTCTTATCGACGGGGGTGGAATTCTCGGCCGTCTTTTCATCAGGCATCAGGACTTCAATAGCGCGGCCACGGGTGGCATCGCGGCGGATGAAGCCTTTCTTTTCGAGGGACTCAAGCTGGTAGGAAACACTGGCTGTTGAGGTTAGCCCGGCAGCTACGCCTAGTTCGCGCATCGTTGGGGGATAGCCCTGGGTGTCTACGGCAGTCTTGATCGCTTCGAGGATCTTGAGCTGGCGCCCGGTAAGGCCGTGTGGGCCTGGGGTATCTGGAAGCTCGGAAACATTGGATTTTTCGCTCATGGGTTAAGAGTAGAACATATTTTCGATAATGTCGAACATTTGTTCGCTTTCGGGTTGCTTTTTGTC
>JBILOR010000047.1:0-8064 GCA_044374325.1 Candidatus Planktophila sp. | reverse complement strand
TTCACTCGCAACACTAGTTCCTCAATACTAAAAGGTTTCGTTAAATAATCATCGGCACCAATTCGTAAACCCTGATTGATGTCGCTCTTATCCGCACGCGCACTAAGCATTAGAACCGGAACTGACATGCCTTCGGTTCGTAACTTTTCGAGCAAAGCTAAGCCATCTAGTTTCGGCATATTGATATCAAGGATCAATAAATCGAATCTTTCGCGACGCAGGAATGAAAGCGCCTCAAGACCATCGGCAGCCTGCACCGCGGTGATTTCAGAGAGGCTCAGAGCCTCGCCGATTAGGTCGCGAACACCTGGCTCGTCATCGATTACCAGTACTTTAGGCTGCTGAGACATGTTGCCAAGGCTAGTTCGTAGAGCGCTTATTGGGTATAGCAGGCAGGCTGGTTAGACCAATTCATTTGCAAAACATTAAGATTCACAAGGATTTCACAAACTTATCCCGCATCCTTAACCCATCCCAGGGACGGGCTATCGAAAGGTCGAAGATGAAAAAGCGCGTAGCAGTAATCACGTTAGTTGTGAGTGCGCTTTTCGCTTCGACAAATACTGCGCTAGCTGATGCGCAGAGCGACTACCAGTTAGCGCTAGCGCAATATAAGACTGCGCTAGCTAACTGGAACATTGCGGTCAAAGCCGAACAAGAAAACTTTAAAACCGCAATGCAAAATTGGAATGCCGCAGTCAAAGCCGCAGAACAAGCACGTAAGGATATTGCGGCTAAATTCAAAATTGATGCCGACGCAATTAGAGAACGCACAATTGCGGCCGTAGCCGCAGCAGCCACAGCTAAAGAAAAGAAAGCAGTAAATGCTGCTGGAAAAATTGAATTAGATTTAGTGATTGCCGCGCGCAATGCCGCGTTGGCAGCTGTCGTTAAACCAGGCGAAAAACCAACCAAGCCAATACTGGTACCTGCGCCAACACCTCCGGCAAAACCAGCCAAAGTGGTTAAGCCAATAAAGCCAAGCAAGAAACCGACCGTTTCTAAATCTCCAACTCCTTGATTTTTCGTTTCATTTACAAAATCTAAATTAATTTTGTTTGAGTGTTAACTCTCATAATTCTTTACTGCTTACTTCAACAACCGCGCTGTGACCTAGTGATCACTCTAGAAAGAGTTACCCCTCAACTTTTTTCTTAAGTCAAAATTTTCGAGTGCCAAGATTCTCTTGTAAATAAGTATTTATTTACGGAGAGAACGAGGCAAGAAAATGAATGCAATTCAGATCTCAAAAACTAAAAAGTTTGCTCTACTCATAACCACGCTATCCCTAGTGCTAGGCACGGTTTGTTCTGCCAGCGCAGCAACTAAAACAATTACTTGTTACAAAGGCACTATCGTAAAAAAGGTAACTGCCACATCACCCAAGGTTCCTAAGTGCCCAACTGGTTACACAACGAAAAAGCCTGTAGCTAAGCCAACTGCTGCAGCGACTGCTAAGCCAACAACAGCGGCAACAACTCCGGCTGCAGCTTCAAACAAGTTCTCTTTCAACGGTACTTACAAAGGCAAAATGTCGATCATCTGGAGTGATTACGATGTTCGAGCTACTTCAGTTAGCGGCGATGGTGCCGGAGCAATTTTCGGTATGGATTCGCTCTCCGGAACTGGCGCATCGTCACCTTCAACTCAATGTGCTGGCCTAGACGGAACTGGTGTAATCAGCGGCGGCGGTAACAGCATAAAAGTTACTTTTGATACATCCGCAAAAGTTTGTGCCGAAGATGGCGCAGCTCCAACGACTATTAATCTCACTGGTTTTGCCGTCGTAAATAGTGGAACTGGAAAATTTGCTGGTGCAACTGGCAAATTAAAAGCAGTTGGTTATTTCAATATCAAATCTGCCGATGCTGGTGCCAGCGAATCAAGTGTTTTGACCTTAACACTGACTGGCGAGATCACTACCAAATAGCTTTAAAACCAATCTGCAAATGTTTCACCTAACTAAAAGGAGCAAGTAAATGAGAAAGATCATCTCGGGCTTAGTAATTAGCTCGCTAGCAATAGTTGGTGGTGCAATTACTGGAACTTCAGCAAACGCAGCGCCGGCAACACCTACCTTGGTTGTAACCGGCGGAAATGCCACATTCGGTCTAGATCCAGCCATCATTACTGCCACAGCAAGTGCCGCCGGCAAAGTTAAATTCTCGGCTGCAGGTGTTGGCATTGTTGGTTGCGATGCAGTCGCTACAACTACCGTGGCTCCTTTTGTGGCCAAGTGTTCATGGATGCCAGCAGCAAGTGGGGCGACAGTCCTATCGGCCGCGTTCACACCGACAGATACTGAAGCATTTGTAGCCGTTGAGTCGTCTCCATTTACGGTAAAGGTCGGCGTTCCAGTGCAGGGCGTGGTTTCGCCAATTCATATGTATGTAGACACTGTTCTTGCCAGTGGTACTTCTGGAGTTCTAGCACCACGTTTTGGCGTTAGTTGCGCCATCACCTCAGAATTCATCGTTGGCCAGGGAATTGTTTTCCGCGTTTACGGTAACAACTCAGATCTTGGTGGCGCAGTTCTTGATTCCAAAAATGTAGAAAAGGCGTATATCGAAGTAGCTGGTGTTGCCACACCTCTGACTATGACTTATGGCAATCACAGCGGTGCTTCATTCTGGACCGCTGTACTACGTACCGGTACTGCCGCAGGTCAATACAACACTCTTGGTCTCATTAGTTACAAGGTAACCATGATTGCTAAGCCTCAGACAACAATTCAAGTGCTGTCAACAAAACTAGCAATCAAAACAGTTGATGGCGTGAAACAAAAAGTTGATGGCAAATATGTATTAGAGCGCATTAGCTATTACAAGACTGTAAAGCTAGCGACTCCAATTGCTGGACCAATCGGAACCTGGCAATCAAACTTCATGCCTGCTTCACAACTAACCCTGTTTGCAGCACCTAAGGCATAAAGCCAAAACGAAAGACAAATCAATTTCGAAGAGCTTGGTTTCTTGAGTAATCGCCTCCGTAACTCGAGAAACCAAGCTCTGAGAAAGTCACGCTTGACCCGGAGAAAGAAGCAGACGAAATGAATAAAAAAGTATTTTCAATAGTAATCTCGGCGATTTTGCCAATAGCGATGATGTCAGCAGCAAGTGGTGCTGATACAAATCCAGTAATTCCAGTGAATCTGGTTGCACCTGCCGGTATTCCTGATGTTGCACCGCTGCCATTTACGGCAGAAAAGTCAGCAGCATTTAACATTCCTGCCGTTATGGCTAACGTTGCGGTTACACCTCAACAAGGTGTTGTGGGCGATTCCCTGACGATTACAGGCAGTGGATTGACCGCAAACACCGATTACACAATGACTTGGGGCACTTCAGAAGGCACCTGGGTAACAGATATTCAGCCAAATAGCGTTAATTATTTAGGGGTTAAATACAGCAAGTTCAATGTGAACATGGGCGCAGTTACAACTGATGCCAGTGGTGCATTTAGCTTTAAAACTAAAGTGCCAAGTGATTTCGGTGGCGTTCACGATATCTATCTAGTCAAAGATGGCGTTGCTGTCGCGCACGGTGGTTTCCAGATGACTCGCACCGTATCTATTTCGCCAAAGAGCGGTCCTATCGGCACTCCGGTAACTATTACTTACACAGGCATGGGTGCATCTCTTTACACCGCAGGCGCTGCAGTGCATTGGGACAATGGTTACGCCGGTGAAATGCAAGCCCTCTGGACTCGCGGAACTGCCAAAGTCGTAGTTCGCGCATCAGGTGAGATTGGCGAACACTTCGTTGTTGTAAAAGATGCAATTACTTTTCAATATCTAAATATCTTGCAATCACCAGTGCCATTTGCAAATGGTGGTGTAGCAAAATTTACAATCACCAAGGGAACTCCTTCTACTAAGCCATATCTGGTTCTGCCTAAGAACTATGTTCCGACCGTTTCACAACGAACCACTCTTTCAGATGCTGGCTTAGATCCAAATACCAAAGCGGTTGCAACCCTTTCAACTGATCGTGGTCCAGTACTAACGAAGACAACTTTCAGTGCAACTGGTCTAACTTCTAGGGGCACTCATCAATTGGTTTGGGCATCCGTGGTTGGTAATCGAGTTAACTGCACCGGCACTTGCTGGGCATATAACTCAATCCCACTTGCAACTGTTGAAGTAACTGGTTCTTCCGTAAGCCAAGCGATCACAATTCCTGATCACTTAGGTGGATGGCATGTAATCCAGCTAAAGCAGGGTGACAAAATTCAGGCACAGACATCCTTCTATGTGCAAGAGAGCATGGTTAAGTTCCTTGATAAGAATGGCAAAGTAGTTACCGAGGGCATCGCTAAGGCTGATAATTCAGGCTCGGCAGCCTCAATCGCTAAGGGTGGCGCGGGTACTCCAACCTATAAATTCAAGGCTGGCGAGACCATAACTATCAGCATGCGGGGCATTGGTTGGACTCAACTAGATAACACCCGAGCCGTTACATATGACAACAACTACATTGGTTATGGCTGTGGCTTTAACTCGAATGGATTTATGGTCATACACATTACTGCAACTGGTAAGCCTGGTTACCACACTATCGATTTGCGTCCATTGTTGTATACCCAGCAACCATCATTTGCCAACACACCTTATGGAATGGTTCCGATTCTTTCTTCAGATCGTGACTTCGCTGGTTTAGCACTCGGATACCAGCTGCCATCGGTTCACTTCATGATTGAAATTGTGAAGTAGTTTTACGGCCGGGACAAAGAACAAGTACGACCCCGTCTTGCACAAAGGCGGGGTTTTACTTTGCCCGCCAGTTGTATTTACCGAGCAAGACCATCGAACTTGGTAGTAAGAATCCACGAATTAATGTGGCATCAATAAATACACCGACCGCCAAGCCAACACCAATTTGTTGTAAACCTAAGAAATGTCCGCCAACTAAACCACTAACGGCTGCTACAAAGATCAAGGCTGCAGCAGTAACTACACCGCCCGTACTGGCTAGACCTTCGACAATCGCTTCATCATTAGTTGCGCCAGCATCTATTGCCTCGCGCATTCTGGAAACTAGGAAAACTTCGTAATCCATGGAGATTCCAAAAAGAATGACCAGCAGGAATACCAGTGCCCAGATCTCAACTTGAGCTATTTGATAAGTTCCGAGCCAAGTTGATCCGATTGAATATCTAAACACCCAGACGATTGCCGAAATCGCAACGCCAACTGAAATCAAACCAAGTGCGATTGCTTTAAGCGGCAACCAAATTGATCTAAATGCGCGCATCAGTAAGAGATAAGTAATTAGTAGCCCTGGCCCAACTAGCCAGGGGAGATAGGTAGTAATTCGGTCTAGTAAGTCAGCACCTTGGGCTGGCGGCCCACCGAGATAAAGCTTGGTACCTGCCGGAAAACCAGCGTCAAATAGGTGTTTTGTGCGGATCCGATCAACCAGATCATGGGTCTCAGAGGCGCCAAGTGCGTGTCTGCCGATTACAAAAATACGCATGAACTGACCGCTTGAATCAACAAAAGTTGAAGTCACATCGGTGGCGACAATAAATATTTCGGGATCTTTGTTTAGTTTTGCGATCAACGCTGCTCGAGCATCAGCGGTACTAGTAGCAGTGGCTAAACCAGACTTACCAAAATCCACCATGATTACTGCCGGCGTAATAACACCTGGACCTGCGCTACTGGTCACTAGCGAGAGGGCCTTTGCTGATTCCAGATTTTGCGGCAGGGCAGTCAGGGCACTTGGCGTAAGTTGTAACCAAAAAGCACCAGAGCCAAGTAATAAAAGTGAAGTAAGTGAAATGGCAAAAACTCGTTTGGGCGATTTGACCGAGAGGCGAGCAACTTTGGCCCAAACATTATTTTCAATTTTAGGTTTAGCTAGGAGCCCCGCGAATTTTTTCGGGGTAGCAAAATGTTCTCCAAAATAGGAAAGCAGAGCTGGTTGCAAAGTTAGCGCGACGAGAAGCGATGCTAGCGGCACTAGTAATCCAGCGATTCCGAGCGAGCGCAAGAACGGAATCGGCAGCAACAATAAGGTAGCTAATGCCAAAGCAACTGTGAGACTAGAAGTAATTACTGTTCGCCCAGCGCTTTTCATAGTGCGCTCTAACGCACCTTCGATATCTAAATCTTCGGTCAGTTGTAACTCACGCCGAAAGCGATACAAAATCAAGAGTGAGTAATCAATTGCTAAACCTAATCCAATTAACTCAACAATATTTGGCAGATACAGAACCATCTCGTGCAGCTGCGCAATTAAGTAGATCAGCGAAAGCGAGAGTGAGATGGTCGCGGCAGCAAAGACAAAGGGCACCAAAACAGCCCACGAAAAGCCTAGAGCAATAAGCAAAAGCAACAGCGCCAAAGTAACTGCGATTAGTTGGCCGCGCTTAAGATCTTGATCTAGCACGGGCGCTACATCGCTATTTATCGCGGGCGGTCCGGTAACCAGGGCTTCAGGAAGTCCTTGTTTTCTCAATGATTCGCGCAGTTTGGTGGTGTATTTAGCGGCCTCGATCAATGAGTAATTGGTCGTAACGCTGGCAAAAAGCACGCCTGAAATCGCACGCAATTGGGTTACTCGAGCTGTTGGTATTTCAGCAACTGCCGCTGAAATGTTGGCTTTATATTCGGCGATCTCCGATTCATCGGCTTGTTTGAACTTATAGAAGATTGTGAAACTACCTTCGAGATTCTCGCCAAAGTTAGCAAAGAGAATTTCCTGCGCTTTTGCCGAATCACTATTTGGCACAGTTAGTGATGTCGTTAGATGTTGATTTAAATTTGTTGCAGCAAAACCACCGATAACAATGAGCAAGAGCCAAGTAGCCACAACTGAAAAACGATATTTGATTATCGTTTTAGTCCATTTTGCCATCACCGATTGAGTCTACTCACGCACGGGTATGGGTTTATGATTGCGTGGTGAATATCAGAGTCGAACTATTAACTGCTGACGATTGGGCACGCGCTCGAGATTTACGATTAGCATCTTTGAGAGATAGCGCTCATGCTTTTGGTGGAAATCTAGAAACTGAAAGCGCACATAGCGAAACTGATTGGCGAGCTAAGTTTGAAACCCTCAATTACCTAGTTGCATCTGTCGATGGTGTTGATAGCGCAATCATGACGGTTGAGAATTTAAAGGGTGACTTCGGTGCAACTGCCTGGGTTGGTGGTTGCTGGAGCGCACCGGAATATCGTGGAGTTGGGCTGTTAAGAGCCATGTTTAAGTTTGCTGATGAACATGCGCAAGAAATGGGCTGGCAGCGCCAAGGGTTGGGTGTTTGGGAAGATAACTACTCTGCGATTGCGGCGTACGAGAAGCTAGATTTTGTGGCGATGGGCGAGCCGCAACCAAGCTCACGGGTTGCTAATAAGTTCTATATCCGCATGATTCGTGATGCGGCAAAGGGCTAAAACTTAGCCAATTAATGAAGAGTCGCGTTTTTTAGACAAGTCATGTTCGCAGCCATTTGAGCGATCTTTAGCTGCACAAGTCTCACAGAGCAAAACCAGTTTGTGGCAAGCAATATTTGAACAGTTAACAAAGATTTTAGTAGGCGCAGCACATGATTCGCATTCACCAATGGTTTTAGCTTTTGAAGAGAAATCCATCGCCATGCGATCATCGAATACATATAGCGAGCCATCCCAAAGCCCGTCATCGCCAAATTTGTTTCCGTAACGAACGATTCCACCTTTAATTTGATAAACCTCTTCGAAGCCACGAGTTTTCATTACCGCAGATAGCACTTCACAACGAATTCCGCCGGTGCAATAAGTAACAATCGGCTTATCTTTCAAGTGATCGTATTTGCCACTTTCAATTTCGGCTACAAAGTCACGGGAGGTTTCAACATCAGGAACGATCGCATTTCTGAATTTACCGATCTTGGCTTCAAAAGCGTTACGACCATCAAAGAAAACAACGTCGTCGCCGCGTTCTGCAACTAATTCATTTACTTGTTCTGGGCGTAAGTGAATGCCACCACCAACTACGCCATTTTCATCTACTTTAATTTCATCTGGGTGGCCAAACGCGACCAGTTCTTTGCGAACCTTTACTGACAATTTAGGAA
>JBILOR010000046.1:0-8311 GCA_044374325.1 Candidatus Planktophila sp. | reverse complement strand
TTTTAAAGATGGAGCCCCCCGTCAGGATTGAACTGACGACCTACGCATTACAAGTGCGTTGCTCTACCACTGAGCTAGGGAGGCCTTTACTTACATCGCTGCAAGGATCGTAATTATGGCAGGAGATTGAGAAATTCAGAAATCGTTAACGTAATGCCCAGAAAAATCCCTGTAGATTGCGCCTATGCGACTCGGTGTTCTAGATCTCGGATCAAACACCATTCACCTGCAGGTAGTAGATGCCCACCCGGGTGCGCGTCCTAGCCCCACCACGAATCAAAAGGTTGAGCTGCGCTTAACTGACTACCTTAATAAATCTAATGAAATCACTGAGGGTGGAATTGCGCTGCTGCGCCAAGCTATTTCAGATGCAGTAGATCATGCACGTGAGTTTAAAACTGATGAGATCTTAGCTTTTGCAACATCGGCTATTAGAGATGCGCGTAATGGTGCCCAAATTCTGGCTAACTTGAATGAAGAGTTTGGCATTGAAATAAACATTCTTTCTGGCGATGAAGAAGCAAATATGACTTTCTTGGCCGCTCGACGTTGGCATGGTTGGTCAAGCGGACGATTGCTCGTAATTGACATTGGCGGTGGTTCGCTAGAAATAGGTGTAGGCGATGACGAGCATCCTGAAGCGACCATCTCGCTACCGCTGGGCGCCGCACGACTTACTCGCGAATATTTACAGAACGATCCATACTCAAATAAAGAAATCAAGAATTTAGAGTCAAAAGTTCGTGAGTTAGTAATTTCAGAACTACCTGAAGAAATAGTTGAACATGCTGCCGATCAATTCGTGGCAACCAGTAAAACTTTTCGCACTCTTGCCCGACTCGGCGCTCATTGGTTTAAAGGTGACCCAAATGTTTTAGAGCTAAGCGCTCTAATGATGATGATTCCAAAGTTAAGCGAGATGACAAATAAATCTCGCGCAGATCTTCCGGGTGTATCAGCAAGTCGCGCAAAACAAATTACTGCAGGAGCGATCGTTGCGCGAACCGTAATGGAGAGATTGCATATCACGCAGATTCAAATTTGCCCTTGGGCGCTTCGCGAAGGCATTGTTCTGCGCTGGTTAGATTGGATGGAACGCTAAAGAACTAAACCGCTGGTGCTTCAATCCAGTCGACTGCAACAACTTCACCATCTCGATGATGTAAAACAAAGGCTTCGCCTGGCAGAAGTTCAACTTCGATTTTCTTGAAATTTTTCTTTCCAATTAACTTTTTGACTAACTTAGGCAGGATTGGATTGTGGCTGCAAACAACTACATTTAAATCAGGTTTTAACAGGCTCCACACATAATCTAAAGGCGCTTCTTTATCTTTCTCATATCGATACTCAGATAAGTCTCGCGAGTAAATTGGATTCATTTTTAAGGATTTTGCCATCGGTTCGACTGTCTCAATACATCGCTGAGCATCAGAAGTATGTATCTCAGTGATTCCATAATTTTGATAAATAGAGAGCATTCGCTTTGCTTGGCGTTGACCTTTATTGTCTAATGGGCGATCACCATCATCGCCTTCCCATTCCTCACGTTTTAGCGCTTTTGCATGTCGAAGCAGAACAATGGGGGTCGTATTTATGCCGAAGCTTTCAAAAAACTTAATTATTTCGCGATCATCATCGACGCTAACTTTTTTCTTGGCATCTGATACCGAAAGCCAGATTACTTGGTCAACCTCATGAGTATCGCTGGGTCCAGTTGATTTACCGATTGCGCGGGCAGACCAGTAACGAACTTCTTTAGGAGTTCCCTCTGCTAAGTATTTAGCGGTGCCGATTTCCGGACCTAAAAGTGGTTCAAATCCAGTTTCTTCCATTGCTTCGCGTGCCGCACAAGCTAAATGGGTTTCGCCTGGCTCTACTTTTCCTTTAGGTAGAGACCAGTCGTCATATTTTGGGCGATGAACTAAAGCAATTTCAGTAGTTTTCTTGGTCACTCGCCAAAGAACAACACCAGCGCCTTGAATAACTTCGGGTTCGCTCACGATTATCCGTTCAAGTACTTATGCATTAGAAACTCTTGAATATCTTGCCCGCTCTTATGACGCTTCCATTCTGTGCCTAACTGGTGCCAGCTACTGGTCTCTGGCGATAATGAAATTTCAAAGATCTCTCGCAAGATCTCTTTATGTTGGATTTTTTCAATGCGTAGCAAACTTTCGACTCGACGATCTAGATTTCGATGCATCAGGTCTGAACTACCGATCCAGTATTCATCGTCATTGTTATTAACAAAGTGATAAATACGTGAGTGTTCAAGAAATCTACCTAAAATTGAGCGCACGGTTATATTTTCTGAAAGCCCCTTGATGCCGGGCCTAATCGATGAGATTCCACGGATAACTAAATCAACTTTAACGCCGGCGTTAGATGCCCGGTAAAGCGCTTCGACAAATTCTTCGTCGAGCAGTGAATTCAACTTAAACTGGATACCTGCTGGCTTGCCGACTTTGCAATTACTTATCTCATTTTCAATTTTTTCAAGTAAGCCGGTACGCAAACTGCGAGGCGCAACTAGCAATCTTGAATAAGTTGAAGCTGGAGCTAAACCAGAAAGTTGATTAAACAACTTACTCAAATCTTCGGTCAGAGTTTGATCTGCGCTGATTATTCCTAAGTCCTCATAAAAACGCGCAGTTTTAGGATTGTAATTTCCGGTGCCGACGTGGCAATAGCGGCGCAAACCATTCGCCTCATCACGAATTACCAGAGATAACTTTGCGTGCGTTTTCAGATTCATTAAGCCATAAACCACATGTACACCAGCAGCTTCAAGTTTGCGTGCCCAGCGAACATTTGCTTGTTCATCAAAGCGAGCCCGAATTTCAATAACTGCCAAAACTTGCTTACCTGCTTCAGCTGCCTCGATTAGCGCCTCAATAATTGGTGAATCACCTGAAGTTCTATAGAGGGTCTGTTTAATCGCCAGTACCTGCGGGTCTTGTGCTGCATTTTGCAAGAATTGCACCACTGAACTAGTGAAAGACTCATACGGGTGATGCAGCAAAATCTCACCTTGGCGAATAGCAGCAAAGAATAGTTCTGGATCACCGAAATCTACTTCGCTAAGCGAGGCCGCAGTGCGAGACTTAAATCGATCAAACTTTAACTCTGGAATATCCAAGTCGGCAATGCGATTTAGGTCAGTCAAATCTAGAGGTGTGGCGAGGGAAAAAACACATTCGCGATTAATTGAAAGTTCTTCGCAAAGTCTTTCTAGTAACGCTTGATCAATTCCTTCTTCGATTTCCAAACGAACTGGTGGACCGAATCTACGTCGTGCTAATTCTTGCTCAAGTGAAGTTAAAAGGTCTTCAGACTCTTCCTCTTCGAGTTCTAAATCTTCGTTTCGAGTGACTCGAAATGTGTAATGATCTTCAATCAACATTCCTGGAAATAGCTCTTGTAGATGTATCGCGATGACATCTTCAAGCGGAATAAACCGTTTTGACCCAGTTGATGACGTGGCGATGAACCTCGAGAGAATTGGTGGGACTTTAACTCTGGCAAACGTTTCTTCGTTGTTGGCTGGATTCTTCAAGATAACTGCTAAGTTCAGTGAAAGCCCAGAAATGTAAGGAAACGGATGAGAAGGGTCGACCGCAAGTGGAGTTAAAACCGGATAAATCCGCTCGCGGAATAGTTTTGTAACATAGTTGCGCTCGTCTTCAAGCAGCTCATTCCAGTGAATTAAGTCGATTTTGTGAGACTGCAACTCTGGCAGAACTTCTGATTTAAATAAATTTGCATGACGGCTAGCTAAACCTCGCGCTTTATCCGTTACGGCAGTTAAAAGTTGTTGGGGGGTATATCCGGCGGTATTGGTAGAAGTTATTTGATTCTCGATTTTTCCTAAAATTGATGCAACGCGCACCATAAAAAACTCATCTAAATTATTAGAAAAAATAGCCAGGTAACGCAGCCGTTCAAGTAGCGGGACTTCTTTATCTTCGGCAAGTTCAAGAACTCGCTCGTTAAATGAAAGCCAACTAATCTCGCGATCAATTAACTCATCCGGCTTGGGCATGTCTTTATTTTCTCTCATTTGGGTGAACGGGAAATGGCGGTCAGGTGGACTGGCGCTTAACTAAGCGGCCAAGAAGTAGGTTTCGGGTACTTAGCACTTCGTCCATCACCTGAGGATTTACCGCGAATTCGACGCCAGATCCAAGGTAAAGCAAAGCTGAAAAACCAAGCGACGCTTGTTGCTTTCTTGGTTAACCAAGGAGTTGGTTTAGCGGTCGGCAGCGGTAATCGCCAATTCGGATCAAAGGGCATGCCAAGTACTTCAAGTACACCTTGTGCAACTCGATCGTGACCAAGTGAATTTAAGTGCAGTCGATCAAAGGCTAGTAAGCGTCGATCAGACAAAAATTGTTTCTCATTCGCATCAACAATGATCGCCCCAACCTCGGCTGCCATTGTGCGAACGTTCTTATTGAAAGTACTAAATCGCTCAGCCCACATATCGGCAGTTTTGCCAGTATTGCCAGTTCGCTCTAAAACTGTAAACAACATCAACGTTGCCCCGGTGGCAGATAACTTTCTAACGGCATCGTTGTAAATCGGAAAAACATTTTCTGGACGATAACCAGGTCTTAAGACATCATTCGCACCAGCATGAAAAGAAACTAAAGTATCTTTTCCGGTGATTAACGGAGTCGCTTGTGGCACTTGATCGCCAACTACTTGAGCTACCAGTTTGCCGCGAATCGCTAGATTTACATAAGTAAAATCAGCAGTCTGGGTTGTCAGAACATCAGCTACTCGATCTGCCCAACCTCGGAAATTCCCATCGATGATTTCATCGGTCATGCCTTCAGTGAAAGAATCACCGAGAGCAATAAATCTCTGAAATGTCATTTTTAATTCTTTCGACGTTGCTCGTCTACCCAGAAGAGAGCAATCGAAGTTGCCACACTTGCATTTAGGGATTCGGTGGCTGAATTCATGGGAATCGAAACTACTAGATCGCATTTTTCGCGCACTAAGCGCGATAAGCCTTTACCTTCGCTACCAACCACAATCATTAGCGATTCGGTAGCAACTTTCATGCCGCTTAGCGATTCATCGCTTTCGCCATCAAGACCGATTACAAAGCAGCCTAATTTCTTAGCTTCTTCGATGGTGCGAGCCAAATTAGTTACTTGGGCAACTGGCATGCGAGCTGCAGCACCAGCTGAAGCTTTCCAGGCTGATGCCGTCATTGCGGCTGCACGCCGCTCAGTCATTACAACACCATTTACGCCGAAAGCACCTGCACTACGGATAATTGCACCTAAGTTGCGTGGGTCGGTAACTCCATCAAGTGCCACAATCAACATTGGATTCTTGGCACGTTGGGTTATTTCTTCAAAACTTGAATATTGGTAAGGCTTAATTGCCAGAATAATTCCTTGGCTATTTGGTGAGATGCCTTCAACTTCAGCACGGTGAACTTCGCGAATCGGAAGTTGTAAATGCAAGGCTAATTGCAAAGATTCCGCAACGCGATCATCGATATCAATTCCGCGAGCAACCAATACTTCGGTGGCTGGAACAGATGCGCGAAGTGCCTCGAGTACTGCATTGCGACCTGCAACAATTTCACCTTTTGGTTTATCAACTCTTGAATTGCGTCCAGCTGAACTGCGTGGAGTTGTACCGGTGCGTGGAGTTGTACCAGCACGCGGATTCGCTTTTGCTTTCTCCGCCGCTTTCTTGCGTTTCGCAGCTGCGTGATAAGGACGGTCTTCAGCTTTAGGAGTTGGCCCTTTACCCGCTAAACGTTTTTTATTTTTTCCGCCAGTACCAGTTGTTGGACCTTTTTTGGATCCACGAATTGCGCCTTTGCGCGCTGAATTACCGGCCATTTAATTACTACCTTCTGAACGTGAGATTGACCAACGTGGTCCTTGAGCTGTGTCTTCAATTGAAATACCTAATGCGATTAAGCCATCACGAATCTGATCGGATGCAGCAAAGTCTTTACGTTCGCGGGCCGAAGTGCGTTGTGCGAGAACTAAATTAATTACGCCATCTAGCGCACTAGTTAATGATTCATTCTGTGCACCGCTGGCAAATGCTGGATCAAAAGGATCGCAACCAAGAACTTCAAGAGCGCCACGAATAAAGCTGGCTGCACTTGCAATGCCAGAATTGTCATTTTCGGTTATTGCGCTATTTCCTAAGCGTAATTGTTCGGATATTCCAGCTAGTGCCTGTGGAACAGCTAAATCTTCATTCATGGCAGTAACAAAGTCGGCAGAAAGCGCTGATTCTGGCTGTTTCCCTAAGATTTCGGTTGCGCGGAAAATGAAATTTTCAATTCGGCGGAAACCAACTGCTGATTCTTCTAGCGCAGCTGGTGAAAATTCGAGCATAGATCGGTAATGCGCACTACCCAGATACCAACGAAGTTCAATTCCGCGCACACTCTTTAGTAGCTCGGCCACTTGTAGAGAATTGCCTAGCGACTTAGACATTTTTTCGCCGGAAGTAGTAACCCAAGCATTATGCAGCCAACGTTTAGCAAAGCCGTACCCAGCTGCTTCAGATTGAGCAATTTCGTTTTCGTGATGCGGGAAAATTAAATCCAAGCCACCACCGTGAATATCAAACTCAGCGCCAAGGTAAGTGTGCGCCATTGCTGAACATTCAATGTGCCAACCTGGGCGACCATTGCCCCATGGCGTAGGCCAAAATGGATCACCGTCTTTTGCTGCTTTCCAAAGTGCAAAGTCGCGCACATCGCGCTTGTAGGTTTCGTCCGCATCTTGAGCCGGTAACAAATCATCAACGCTTTGATTTGAAAGAGTTAAGTAAGAATTTAGCTTTCGAACTTCAAGGTAAACATCACCGTTGCCTGGTGCGTATGCATAGCCTCGTTCAATCAACGAAGCAATGAGATCGATCATCTGAGTAATGTGACCTGTTGCGCGTGGTTCATAAGTTGGCGGTAAAACATTTAGTGCCGCATATGCCTCAGTGAATGCACGCTCATACTTAAGGGCAACAGCCCACCAAGGCGCTTCTTCATGAACTGCTTTATGCAAAATCTTGTCATCAATATCTGTAACGTTACGAATAAAAGTTGTCTCAAAACCTGACTTAATCAGCCAACGGCGCAAAATATCAAAATTAACGCCACTACGGATATGGCCGATATGTGGTGGGGCCTGAACCGTGGCACCGCAAAGGTAAATGCTCGCTTTACCCGGCTGCAGTGGTACAAATTCTGAGACGGTTCGCGACAATGTGTCATAAAGCTTTAGCGAACTCATTAGCGAAGTCTATCGGGCGTTACTAGAAACCTTAAAAACGAGCGCTGAGGCAATAGCTGCAATGCCTTTACCTTCACCAGTTAAGCCAAGGCCATCGGTAGTTGTGGCTAAAAGTGAAACGGGCGCGCCATTTAAAGCAGTGGAAAGTGCTGCAATTGCTTCTTTGCGGCGTCCTGCCAACTTCGGACGATTACCAATCACTTGTACCGAAACATTTGAAATTGCAAAACCAGCGTTGGTAATTATCGAAAGCGTTTCTGACAATAATTTTGCTCCGCTAGCGCCGGCGTACTCAGGGCGATCAACGCCAAAGTTTGAACCTAAATCACCTGACCCGGTTGCGGCAAAAAGTGCATCGCAAATTGCATGCGCTGCAACATCGCCATCGGAATGCCCAGCAACTCCAACTTCATCAGGCCAATTGATACAACCTAACCAAAGTTCTCGACCTGCTTCAAAAGCATGCGCATCAACTCCTACGCCAGTTAGAAATTCTCTATTCTCACCAAGGAAGTTGTAAGCACTTGCTAAATCTGCAGGTGTGGTGATTTTTATAGCCCGTTCTTCGCCAGCAATAACCAAGACTTTAAATCCGGCACTTTCAACTAGAGCCGCGTCGTCGGTGCTTTCGCCATTTGTGGCATGTGCTTTTTTGAGCGCCGAAAGTTCGAAGCCTTGTGGGGTTTGGATATTGCGTAAATCTGAACGCGTAGGTGTTGATGTTACATATCCATTTGCATCAACACTCTTGATCGTATCTACTTGAGGCACACCAGGTATTACTGCTACTTCGCCATTTTGTAGCGCCGATAAAACACGATTTACTAAATATGTTGAAGCTAGTGCTCGAGCCGCATCATGAATCAATACATATTGAGTTTCGCTGGATACCGCTGCTAGTCCAGCCCGAACAGATTCTGAGCGAGTTTGGCCACCAACTACAACAGTTACGGCATCGCCTAGAAGTGATTGAAATTGGCTTAAGTGTGTAGCCGGAGCTGTGACAATTACTTGATCTACAGCTGGCGAAATAG
>JBILOR010000045.1:0-8375 GCA_044374325.1 Candidatus Planktophila sp. | reverse complement strand
CAAAACCAAAACCTTCAAGAACTGCTGGAGCTTGATCGCGGTAGATAATCACAACTAGTGATGCTCCTACCAAACCAAGACCAACGGTTGTCATACCAACAACGCCACCAGTGCGGAATGCGATCTGTACTGCACGCTCTGCATTCTTCTGACGAGCGGCTTCAGCTACGCGCACGTTTGCGCGAACTGCCAACCACATACCGTTATATCCGACTAGTGCGCTAAATGCTGCACCTAGCAAGAAGAAGATTGAGCGACCGATACGAATATCAGTTTCTCCTGGAAGTGCAAAAAGAAGTACGAAAACGATCGCGACGAAATAGGAAAGAGTGCGGAATTGGCGAGCTAAATAAGCTGCGGCTCCTTCTTGAACTGCACCTGCAATTTCCTTCATCTTCTCGGTGCCTTCACCCTGCGCCAAAACTTGAGCACGAAGCGCATAAGCGATTCCGAGTGCAACAAGTGAGATGGCTAGAACTACATAAACGTAGGTGAGGTTATTTCCGGTTACTTGCACGAGTGAGGCATTTGCCCGCATCTTGTCTCCTCCGTTGGAGAGTCAGGGGGCGCTATTTGCCCACAAAGTTGCCTGAGTTTACGCATAACCCCCTATTGATTGGCAAATACACCTATCTATTAGCGCACTTTTGCGAAGGTCGCGCCTGAGATTTACCCGATTAAGCGTAAGTATTGGAACGAGGGCACCGAGCCAGTAGGGTCTAGTCCTATGAACATCGGGACCCTCTTTGATGCCAACTCGGTAATTTCCACTTTAGGTCTAGTCGGGGTCCTGGGCATCATTTTCATGGAGACTGGCCTGCTAATCGGGCTAGTTTTCCCAGGTGGCGAGGTCGTTTTTCTCGCTGGCATGGCTGCATCGAACGCTGGCGCTGACATTTTGGGCGGAGCCAAATTATCGGCCCCCCTTTTATTCCTGCTGGCCCCAATCGCGGCAATTGTTGGCGGTGAGGTCGGTTATTGGTTTGGCAAGAAGTACGGACGTAAATTTTTTGAGCGTCCAGATAGCAGATTCTTTAACCAAAAAATGGTTCGCACAGTTGAAAAATGGCTGAATAAATACGGGCCACGGAAAGCTTTGATTTTTGGCCGCTTCATACCTTTCGCCAGAACTTTATTAAATCCTACTTGCGGCGTTGTGCAATTAGATCGAAAAATTTTTTCCACTTGGAATGCCATCGGTGGAATTATTTGGACTCAAGTGGCTATCGGGGTTGGCTACTTATTAGGCGATGTTCTTAGCGAGTCAGCTAACTACTACTTATATGGGGTAGTTGGCATTATTGTTTTAATCTCGTTGGTTCCAATGATTATTGAAATTTTTAGAGAATGGCGCTCGAAACACCATTTATCCTAAATGCTTGAGAAATTAAAGACCTAGATCAGCTAGTTGATAAGCAGCGCGATATTCAAAACCAGCTTCATCAATTTTTGGTTTTGCGCCACGTTCTACAATAACTGCAACACCAACCACAATTGCGCCAGCTTCTTGTAGCGCTTCGACTGCAGTTAAAACCGAACCACCAGTTGTTGAAGTATCTTCAACTGCTAACACGCGACGACCTTTTACATCTGGTCCTTCAATACGGCGCTGTAGCCCGTGAGCTTTTTCTGCTTTACGAACTACAAATGAATCTAGTTTGCGGCCTTGTTGCGCTGCAACATGCATCATTGCAGTTGCAACCGGGTCAGCACCAAGAGTTAATCCACCAACTGCTTCGTAATCTAAATCTTTAGTTAGCTCAAGCATTACGGCACCCACAAGTGGGGCTGCAACTGAATCAAGGGTCACGCGGCGCAAATCGACGTAATAATCGGCTTCTTTTCCCGAAGATAAAATCACTTTGCCGTGTACAACGGCCTTGTTCAGGATCTCTTCTCGGAGAATTTCGTGTGAGTTCATGTCTGTACCTTACCTAACTGTTTGAAATCACCTACATTTGCCGCTATGGACAGTAACCGATTAGAGATTGCGCGGCTCTACCACCGCTTTGGTTTTGGGCCACGCCCAGGTGAATTTAAAGCCGCGTTAGCTAATGGCTTAAGTGCCACAAAAACCGCACTTTTGAGCGTTCCTGCAGTTGATTCGGGTGCGGCCAAAGTAGCTGAACTAAAAATTAAAGATCTAGGACCTCGCCCTGCTCAAAAGACAAGTGAATTAATTGATTTCAGTATTGCGCTTCGTCAACAAATTAAAGATTTACCACTTTGGTGGCTCGATCGTATGGCGCTTTCTGATCACGCACTTACCGAGCGGATGACTTGGTTCTGGCACGGACATTGGGCAACCGCGATTGGAAAACTAAACCATGCCTACCCGATGTATCTACAAAATCAAACTTTGCGCAAGTACGCACTTGGTAATTTTGGCGAGATGGCAAATGCAATGTTAAGTGATGGCGCACTTCAGTTTTGGTTAGATGGTGGCGAAAATACTGCCAAATCTCCAAATGAAAATTTAGCTCGTGAGCTGATGGAGCTTTTTGTACTTGGCGTGAATAGATATACCGAAACCGACGTTCGTGAATTATCGCGAGCACTAACCGGATTTCAAATTGAGCGTTCTTCTGGAAAAGTCACTTTCAATGCCAAGAGATACGACTCGAATATAAAAACTATCCTGGGTGCTTCGACAACCTTCAATGGAACTAGCGCAACCGCACATTTAGTTGCTCAAAAAGATAATGCCAAGTTTATTTCTGAGAGAATGTGGTTTCGTTTTATTTCTAGTCAAGTAGAACTACCAAGCAATAATTCTCTTGAGAAATCTTTTGAAACTCGTGACATTAGTAAGTTAGTTGTTGCGCTAGCTGATTCGCAGATCTTAAGCAACCCTGATTATTCAATTGTTAAAGCTCCGGTTGAATGGTTTGTTGGTGTTGCCAGATACTTGAATTTAACGCCATCAGAGTTAAAAACACCGGCTCAATTATTAGGCTACTTAGATAAGTTGGCTCAAGTTCCTTTCAGCCCGCCAAATGTTGGCGGTTGGCCTACAGATGAATCTTGGTTGAGTTCAGCCAGCGCTCAATCTCGAATTCAATTTGCTGCCTGGCTAGTTAAACAAGCGGATTTAAGCGCTTTAAAGGCGATTACCCCAAATAAGAGAGTTGCGTGGTTGCAAGACGAATTAGGTGTTTTAGCTTTTAGTAATCGCACCCGTATTGCCCTTGATGGCGTTAAAACTAACCCTGCTCAATTACTGCAATTAGCAATTTGCAGTCCGGAATATGTAGTTAGCGCATAGGAGGCGGCAAATGGATACTTTAAGTAGACGTAAGTTCTTACAACTTTCTGGTGCTGCGGCCGTTGGCGCTGCTGCTCCACTGCTAACGATGGAAGATATTGCCCACGCTGCACAAACAAGACCACTTCCACTTGGTACCCCGATTTTAATTATGGTCACGCTTTATGGTGGTAACGATGGGCTTAATACAGTTGTGCCATATACCGATCCGCTTTATTTCTCTATGCGACCAGATATTTCTTATGCACCAGAGAAAGTTTTGAAATTAGATGATCAATTAGGTTTAAACCCAGCCATGACAGGGATTAAATCGCTTTGGGATCAGAAGAAGGTGGCAATTATCCGCGGTGTTGGTTACCCAAAACCAGATCGTTCGCACTTTACTTCAATGGCAATCTGGCAAAGTGGCGCACCTGTTACAAAGTTAAATAGTGGTTGGTTGGGTCGCTGGGTTGAATCACAAGAAGTCGATCCGATGTTGGCAATTAGTTTAGGTTCGGTTTTGCCGCCATTGTTAGCAGGTGAAAAGAGATCTGGTTCAGCGCTACCTTTAGGTGGCCTGGTGATACCAACTGGAACTTTTGCTAAAGATTGTCAGAAGCTAGCAAAAGTTGCTTCAACTGATAACAAACTTATGGCAGCTGCAGCTACATCAATGCGTACTTTATTTAGCGTCTCAAACACGATTACTCCAGTACTTAAGATGCCAGCCCCAGTATCTGATGAACTTCCAACTGTAAATGGTGGCAATGCTGGTGGCGATTCAAACCTTGCCCAGCAATTAGATGTAGTCGCAAAACTCATTGCTGCAGGCTCTCCAACGCGAGTCTGGTCGGTTTCACTGGGCGGCTTTGATACTCACGCAAATGAAGCAAATGCCCAAGCAGAATTATTAGGCACAGTTTCTGCAGCGCTCTCTCGATTCACCAGTCAGATGAAAAACACTCCTCGCGGTAAAGACATTGTCACCATGGTTTATTCCGAATTCGGTCGCCGTGTAAAAGGAAATGCTTCTCAAGGAACCGATCACGGAACTGCCGGCCCAGTATTTTTAATTGGTGACCGCGTTAAGGGCGGCTTCCATGGCGAGCAACCTTCATTATCAAAATTGGTAAATGGTGACTTAGCTGTAACTACCGATTTCCGTGATATCTATGCTGCGGTATTAGAAGACGTTTTAAAAACACCAGGCGAGAAAATTCTTTCTGGCTGGAATAGCAAAGGCGAATACTTCTAATTACTTCTCTTCTTCATAGAGAATTACTGGCTTTTTCTTGGCGTTAGCCAAACCCTTAGGTGGATTGGCTTCAATCAGCGCATCGACTTCAATTCGTAGTTTTGCAACTTCCAGCGCCATGTTAGCCATCGCTGATTCAAGTTCAATAATTCGTTTAATGCCTGCGTGATTAATTCCTTCACCAACTAAACGTTGCACCATGCGAAGAGAGGCAATGTCGCGTAGCGAATATCTACGATTTCGACCGCTAGTGCGATCTGGTGAAACTAAACCCATGCGATCGTATTGACGCAGTGTTTGTGGATGCATTCCCGATAATTCGGCAGCGACTGAAATTACATATACACCGGCATCGTCATCTGGTTGATCTTTGTCATTCTCGATGATCATGAATTTGCCTTACTAATAAACTCAGCCCGAACTTCATCACCTTCGGTTGCGCTGGCAAATATCTTAAGCGCATCTTCACTTTTTTGATCGAGGTGTTTTGGAACTTGAACTTCAACGGTAACCAATAAATCTCCGGTGGCGCCAGACTTGGTAACTCCCCGGCCTTTTACGCGTAAAACTCGGCCATTTGAGGTGCCTGGAGCTAGACGAACGGTCACATCTTCACCGGTCAGAGTTGGAACCTTAATGTCTGCACCAAGGGCTGCTTCGGGGAAAGTAACTGGCAAAGTAATAGTTAAGTTTTCGCCTTTGCGAGAAAAAACAGAATGTGGTTTTACGTGTAACAAAATAAAGAGATCTCCAGGGCCAGCTTCGCCTGGTGCCCCTTTGCCTTTAACGCGAATCTTTGCTCCGTCATTAACGCCAGCCGGAACGCGTGCCGTGATGTTTTGTGCGGGGCCACCATCGGTAGAAAGTCGCAAATCTAAATTGGTTCCGAAAATAGATTCTTTGAAAGTAATTGTGGCTTCGGTTTGTAAATCTTGTCCTTTACGCGGCCCGCGGCGGCCTCCGCCAAATAGATTTGCAAAAATATCTTGTGGATTTCCACCACCGAAAATATCAGCGAAATCACCGCCTTGAAAGTTACCGCCGCCCATAGGAGCGCGCATTCCGCCTTTTTCATATAGCGAACGAGCTTCATCATATTCGGCACGCTTTTTATCATCACCCAAAATGTCATAAGCCTCGGAGACAGCCTTGAACTGTTCTTCGAGTTTCACATCGCCTTTATTTTTATCTGGGTGTAGCTCACGGGCCAGAGAGCGATACTTCTTTTTAATTTCATCAGCGGGTGCGTTCTTAGATACGCCCAGGATTTTATAGAAATCCTTTTCGTATAAATCACGCGCTGCCATTGTTTACTCTCCTGCTGGATCTGTTACTGCGACACTAGCTGGACGCAAAATGCGCTCTTTGAATTTATAGCCCGATTGCAAAATCTTGCTTGCAGTTGGTACCGAGACATCGGCGGAAGTTTCATGCATCAGCGCATCATGAATCTGTGGATCAAATTCAGTTCCGGCTTCACCAAACTTTTCTAGCCCAATTCGTGAAGTAATTGAAGTTAGTTGATCGGCAATCGCCTTAAATCCACCTGTTAGCTCTTCATGCTCAGCTGCTCTATCAAGCCCATCTAATAGGGGTAATAGCTCATTTAGTACTGAAGCAATTGCGATTTCTGAGGCCAACGCTCGATCTCGTTCGACTCGTTTGCGGTAATTTGCATACTCGGCCTGCAGGCGCTGTAAGTCAGCAGTCATCACAGCAAGCGGGTCAATTTCTTGACCCGCTTCTGGATGTACTTGTCCAACTTCTTCTACAGCCGGTTCGATATTCTCTTGAGTTTCTGAAGTCAATTACTTTCCTTCATCGACAATCTCGGCGTCTTCGACGCCATCTTCAGTCGGAGTTGAATCGCCCTGTGTTGCAGCAGTTGCTGCATAAAGTGCGGCACCTAGTGCTTGGCTGACGGTTGCAACTTTTTCAGTTGCCGCCTTGATTGCCTCAAGATCGTTACCTTCTAAAGCGCTCTTTAGAACGGCAAGTTCGGTTTCGGTTTCAGCTTTCTTTGTCGCAGCCTCGCCTTCGCTGAACTTATCTTCGTTATCTTTTAAGAACTTCTCGGTCTGGTAGAGAAGTGAATCACCGTTGTTGCGGATCTCAGCTTCTTCTTTACGCTTACGATCTTCTTCAGCGTGTGATTCGGCATCCTTCATCATGCGATCGATCTCTTCTTTAGAAAGAGATGAGCCGCCGGTGATTGTCATCTTCTGTTCTTTGCCAGTACCAAGATCCTTCGCTGATACATGCACGATGCCGTTAGCATCAATGTCGAAAGCAACTTCAATCTGTGGAACTCCACGTGGTGCAGGTGGTAGACCAGTAAGTTCGAACATGCCGAGCTTCTTGTTATAAGCCGCCATTTCGCGCTCACCCTGGAATACCTGAATCTGCACAGCTGGTTGATTGTCATCAGCTGTTGTAAAGATTTCGCTGCGTTTGGTTGGGATTGTTGTGTTGCGCTCGATCAACTTAGTCATAACGCCACCCTTGGTTTCGATACCTAGGGATAGTGGTGTTACATCAAGGAGTAGAACATCCTTAACTTCGCCCTTTAGAACACCAGCTTGAAGCGCAGCTCCTACAGCTACCACTTCATCAGGGTTTACGCCCTTATTTGGCTCTTTTCCACCAGTAAGTTCGCGAACTAGATCGACAACTGCTGGCATACGAGTTGAACCGCCAACTAGAACTACGTGATCGATGTCAGCAATTGGAATTCCAGCATCTTTTAGAACCGCTTGGAAAGGCTTCTTGCAACGATCAAGTAGGTCGGCAGTTAGCGATTGGAACTGTGCGCGAGTAATTGTTTCATCTAAGAACAGTGGATTCTTTTCAGCATCAACCGTGATGTATGGCAAGTTAATTGAAGCTTGTTGTGATGAGGAAAGCTCGATCTTAGCTTTTTCCGCAGCCTCACGAACACGTTGCATTGCCATTTTGTCTTTTGCTAAATCGATTCCTGATTGAGCAGCAAAAGTTTTAACTAGGTGTTGTACAAGTGCGTCATCCCAGTCATCTCCACCAAGATTGTTATCACCATTGGTTGCTTTAACTTCAACAACGCCATCACCAATTTCTAGAAGCGATACGTCGAAAGTTCCGCCACCTAAGTCGAAAACCAGAATTGTTTGTTCGGTATCGCCCTTATCAAGACCGTAAGCAAGTGCTGCAGAAGTTGGTTCGTTGATAATACGTAGAACATTTAAGCCAGCAATTTCGCCAGCTTCTTTTGTTGCTTGACGTTGCGCATCGTTGAAGTAAGCCGGCACGGTAATTACAGCATCGGTTACGGTTTCACCAAGGTAAGCCTCGGCATCGCGCTTTAACTTCTGCAATACACGTGCTGAAATTTCTTGTGCGGTGTATTTCTTGCCATCGATATCAATTGTCCAGTTGGTGCCCATGTGGCGCTTAACTGAGCGAATTGTGCGATCAACATTTGTTACTGATTGACGCTTCGCAACTTCACCGACTAGAACTTCGCCATTTTTAGCAAAAGCCACAATTGATGGAGTGGTGCGAGCACCTTCGGCGTTTGCGATAACCGCTGGCTCGCCACCTTCTAGAACGGAAACACAGCTGTTGGTGGTTCCTAGGTCGATTCCTACTGCTCTGGCCATTTTTAGCTCCAATTTCTTTCTTATCTATTTACGCTTGATTTTGAGTCTGATTCCGCTCCAGGCTCCGCTTATCAGCGGGACATGAGTCGATCATACCCAAATACTTGAGTCGGGGCGACTCAGGTTTCCATAGGGTGTAACCCACCGCCCTAGAAACTTATTCCCGCCCAGATTTGCCTTTACCCTGAGCCACATGACGCTAACGCTCGCCTTAATGATCATCGCCTACGGCATCACA
>JBILOR010000044.1:0-8443 GCA_044374325.1 Candidatus Planktophila sp. | reverse complement strand
CGCAATCCATAACCCTGCAAAAATCACGCCAACAATCAGGAATGAATTGACCACTAAGCCGAATCCGAGCATGGCTGCCTGCAAAACCCAGCCCACTACCCAGCCAACTCTGCGCTTTAGCAACCCTGGGGCCAGCAGTAAGGCGATCGCGATTGCGGCGCCGTAAATAATCGGTGCCCCATTGACATCTTTCATTGCAATCAAAAGCGCAAATCCGAGTGAAAAAGACTCCATAACTAAAACTGCAGAAGCTAATACGCGCATTACTTTTTATACTTTCCGTTAATGATGGCGCGTGACTCGCCAACTGTGATTACCGAACCAGTGATCAAGACTCCAACTGAGTCGTCGCTAAGTGGTCGCTTAGCATCTTTGATCGCTTGATCAATAGCAGCACTTAAAGATTCAATTGCAGTTACGCGATCCTTGCCAAAAATTTCATTTGCTAATTTTTCTAAATCGGAAAGTTTCATAGCGCGCGGTGATGAATTGGAAGTGACAATAATTTCATTCATGATCGGTTCTAGCTCCAGCAAGATGCCACGAACATCTTTATCGCCAAAGGATGCAACAACACCAATTACTTCATCGAAAGTAAACTCATTTGCAATTGTTTCGGCCAAAGCTTTTGCACCATGTGGATTATGCGCAGCATCAAGCAAAATAGTTGGATCGCGATGAACTACCTCGCAACGACCTGGAGAAGTAACGGCTGCAAATCCGGCACGAACTGCATCGTGGTCTAGCGCTGTATCGCCAAAAAATGCTTCGACCGCCACAAGCGCTGTTGCCGCATTAGCAGCCTGGTGCTTGCCATGTAGAGGTAAGAAAATGTCGTCGAAAGACTCATTTAGACCACTAACTGAGATTAATTGGCCGCCGACTGCCACTGCGCGGCTAGCGAGTGAATATTCGACGCCTTCGCGAGCGACTTCGATGCCAACTTCAGCAGCTTTGCGCAGTAACTCAATGGCAGCGTCTGGCACTTGCTGAGCAAATACGCCGAAACCACCTGGCTTTAGAATCCCACCCTTGGTCTTGGCAATCTCAGTGATCGTATTACCCAGATATTCGGTGTGATCAAGTCCGATTGGTGTGATTACCGAAACGCCAGCTTGAACAACATTAGTTGCATCCCATTCGCCACCCATGCCTACTTCGATTACTCCAACATCAATTGGATGCTCGGCAAATGCTGCAAAGGCTAACGCTGTAATTGCCTCAAAGAAAGAAATGGGATTCTCAAACTTGCTATCAATTAAATCAAGGTAGGGCGAAATATCGTTATAAGAAAAAATTAGTTCTGCAGCATTTATTGGCTGACCATTGATACTGATTCGCTCTAAATAACTTTCCAAGTGTGGGCTAGTAAAGCGACCGGTACGTAATCCCATTTCAAACAGTAGTGAATCAATCATGCGCGAAGTAGTGGTTTTACCGTTTGTACCACCGATATGAATAGTTGGATAAGTTAACTGAGGTGAACCGAGAATGTCGGTCAGTGCTGAAATTCTTTCAAGCGTTGGCGCAATACGAGTTTCTGGCCAGCGAGCTAGTAGCGCTGCTTCGATCGCATCAATGCGAGCCTTCTCTTCAGGAGTCATGTTCATGCAGATGGAAGTGCAGCAAGAGCTGCAGTAATTCGTTCGATCTCGGCTTGAGTCTTAACTAAACGCTCTTTAATTTCAGTCACAACTTCTAGTGGCGCTTTAGCCATGAAACCTTCATTGCCTAACTTGACTTGGGCAGTCTGCTGATCTTTCTGAACTGTTGCTAAGTCTTTAGTTAGGCGAGCACGTTCGGCAACTACATCGACAGTTCCGGATAGATCAAGCTCGCACTTTACGGAACCGATTTCAAAAGCCGCTGTTGCTGTGAACTCTTTTGCTTCAAGCTTTAATACATAGCCCATCGCACTGGCGTAGTTTGCTAGTTCGCCATTAGTGGTTAGTCGACCTGGAATCTTGGCAGTTGCTTTAACACCTTGGTCATTACGGAAACGGCGAACTTCGGTAATGACCGTCTGCATCTGGGTTACTAAGTTTTCAGCCGCTTGATCCAAGTAGCTCAAGTTAGCTTCTGGCCATTGCGCAATAACTAGGGACTCTCCCCCAGTGAGTGAAACCCAAAGTTCTTCAGTAATAAATGGCATAAGTGGATGCAGCAAACGCAGCAATTGATCTAGTACATGACCAAGCACGCGCTGACTATCAGCAGCGTTGCCAGCTGCAAAAGATTCCTTGGATAACTCGAGATACCAATCGCAGAGGTCATCCCAGGCAAAGTGGTAGATCAACTCGCTAGCTTTAGCGAACTCAAATTTCTCAAAGAGTGAATCAGCATCGCGAATAGTTTCGGTCAATCGACTAAGAATCCACTTATCAATCGCGTTAAGTTTGGAAACATCAGGCATTGGTCCTTCAACCGTTGCGCCATTCATCATCGCAAAGCGAGTTGCATTCCAAAGTTTGGTGGCAAAGTTACGAGAACCGCCTACCCATTCTTCAGCTAGCGCTTGATCAGTACCTGGGTTTGCGCCACGAGCCAAAGTAAAGCGCAACGCATCGGCACCGTATTTATCCATGAATTCAAGTGGGTCAACAACGTTGCCGCGACTCTTAGACATTTTTTTACCAAATTGATCACGCACTAAACCGTGCAACATAATTGTTTTAAATGGTGGCACACCATCCATGGCAAAAGTGCTCATCATCATCATGCGCACAACCCAGAAGAACAAGATGTCATAGCCGGTAACTAAAACTGAGGTCGGATAGAACTTAGCTAAATCATTAGTTTTCTCGGGCCAACCAAAAGTTGAAAATGCCCATTGCCCTGATGAGAACCAAGTATCTAGAACATCAGAATCTTGTTCGTAACCAGCTGGCGCACTTTCGCCAGGGCCAACAACAACCATTTCACCATTTGGGCCATACCAAACTGGAATCCGATGACCCCACCAAAGTTGGCGAGATATGCACCAGTCATGCATGTTATCGACCCAATCAAAGTAGCGTGGTGCTAGTTCTTCAGGTTCAATCTTTACCGCACCACTGCGAACCGCATCTGCAGATGCTTTTGCAAGAGGAGCGACCTTTACAAACCACTGCTTTGATAAGCGCGGCTCAACTGTTGTATCGCAACGTGAACAGTGCCCAACCGCGTGAATATAAGGGCGCTTCTCGGCAACAATACGACCGAGTTCCTTTAGCTTGGCAACGACTGCAACTCGGGCATCGAATCGATCCATGCCATCGAACTCGGTGCCGCTGCCTTCCATGATGCCGTGCTCGTTCATGATTACTACGAACGGAACATTGTGGCGCATGGCCATTTCGAAGTCGTTTGGATCGTGAGCCGCAGTCACCTTAACCGCACCAGTTCCGAACTCAGGATCAACTAACTCATCGGCAATAATCGGAATCATGCGATTAACCAACGGCAATAAAACCTCAGTGCCGATCATGTGCTTATAACGAGGATCATCTGGGTGAACCGCAACTGCTCCGTCGCCCATCATGGTTTCGGCACGAGTTGTAGCTACAACGATGCTTTGCTCGCCATCGCCGTAGCGAACTTGAACAAACTCACCAGCATCATCTTGGTGCTCAACTTCAATATCCGAAAGCGCCGTTAAGCATCGCGGACACCAGTTGATGATTCGCTCGGCACGATAAATCAACTCAGCGTCATACATCTTCTTAAAGATTGTTACAACGGCGTTAGACATTCCTTCATCCATTGTGAACCGTTCGCGTGACCAGTCAACTGAATCACCTAGGCGACGCATCTGATCAAGAATCAAGCCACCTGATTCAGCTTTCCACTGCCAAACTTTCTTTACGAATTCTTCACGCCCTAAATCGTGGCGAGAAATTCCTTGAGCACCCAATTGTTTTTCAACAACGTTTTGAGTTGCAATACCCGCGTGATCCATGCCAGGTAGCCACAAAACTTCGTAGCCTTTCATGCGCTTGATGCGAGCTAAACAATCTTGCAGAGTTTGATCTAAGGCGTGGCCAATGTGTAGAACGCCCGTAACGTTTGGCGGCGGCAGAACTATTGTGAATGGTTCTTTGCTCGAACTGGCATCAGCCGTGAAATAGCCAGCCGCTAACCACTTCTCGTATAACGGGCCCTCAATTTCGGCAGGCGAAAAGGTTGAAGCTAATTCTTTTCCACGCTGACTCATGAGGAGCAGTCTAACCTGCCTTTACCGAGCTCAAAATCTCACCGTCTAGCAATAAGGCCAGTTGAAATCCTGCAAGCGCACGGGAAGTTGTGAACTTCGTAGTTCCAACATCGTTGGTCGTAACTTTAAAAACAATAGCCTTTTGGCCTTTTTTAGTGGCTCTTACTTGAAGTGGTTCGTTTGGCAGATTGCTAATGATGGAGATTGTGTACTTTGATTTTTCTCGTTTGACCGAAATTTTTCCAAACGGTTCTTCATCTTCCCCATCTATTTCTACAATCGGCTCAGGTTTTGGAGTTGGCTTAACTGTTGCAGATGGAGTCGGTGTTGGAGTTGGAGTCTGTGTTGAAGTCGGTGTTGGAGTCGGTGTTGGAGTCGGTGTTGGAGTTGAAGTCGGTGTTGGAGTTGGAGTCGGTGTTGGAGTTGGAGTCGGTGTTGGCGCGCTTGCCGCCAATAGCTGAGTTGAAATAGGCAAGCCTCCAGTATTGATCCTGGTTGCTTTTCGAGTTTTTAGCGAAACCAATCCGTTATTAACTACAAACATGTCGGAAACTACCTGTCCAGTATTTCCCAAGTACTTAACCACGACACCACCTGTAGGCGTTAATGGCGAAGTAGCAAGACTGGAGCGATCTGAAAGTCCTAGGGCATCGAACTGATTGCCAAACTGCAGCAAAGCTTGTTGAAACCTAACTCTTGTTAAGTCTGGACCTACTGCGGCAACCACATTAGCGACCAAATAGGCCGAGTTCATGCCATTGAGAAAACGTTGATTAATCTCATTAGATTGTGCGTATTTTCTGGCAATCGCAGAAAATGTAGCAACTGCCTCGTTACTTTGATCTGATACAAGCGAATTATGGCTAACGGTATATATGTCAGCTAGTGATGTGGAATTTGTTCTAAGGGCAAGAACTTGTGGGTTATAGGCATCGTAATTTGCAAAATAATTTAGATTTAAATTCTGAGATGCATAATTTGAAATTAGCACCATCAAACCAGCTGCGCTACCAGAATATATAACCAGATCACCATTTCGAAGTGGAGTGGAAGTAGAATTACAGTTCGGCGCAAAAATTTGTTCCGAGCCTTGCAGGAAAGCTTTCTTGCAAATTATCTTGTCAGATCTGAATATCTTTGTGGCCGAAATTCCAAAGTCATCATCTTGGTAAATCAAGGCAATTCTTTTTTCACCAAAGTTTGATTCTATGTAGCTCTTTAATATCAAATTTTCTGAATCATTATCCAGCTTGTTATAGCTGGTTGTAGTTAAGGAATTACTTGATGGTTCTCCTTCGCTTGAAATAGAAGTCCGATAACTACAATCACTCAAAATGTCTGGAACGCCCCTGTCTGCCAAGCGCAGTGTTTGCAAGAAAGCTATATGACTAGCGCAAGATGGAGCGCTTGATAGAAATCCAAAGACATTATCCCGAAGTAGCAAGTTATTTGAGGCAGCAACTGTATTTGCGGGCACTCCCTGTGAATCTCTTTCTAATAACCTAATCTTTTTTCCGTAAATGCCACCATTTTCATTTACATATGAGAAGTAAGCCTGGATTCCTTTGTAGTAACTGCTTATGCCCGGTGATGAGACACCAGTCATTGGGTAAGCAGCACCAAAAACAATATCTGTGGTAGCTACTTCAGATTCTGCTTCGTCTGCCTTTGCTATTTGAGAAGCAGAAGGAATGAACAGTGAAAACGCAACCGTTAGAGAAATTAGCCTCTTAAAGAGTTTGCCATTCATGCGACAATCTTATGCGCTCTTCTCTTCTGAACGCTTTTCGCCTCTAGCGGCTCGCTTTGGAATATCGCCCGTGCGTTGCACAAATGTCGGAGTCACGCCATCGGTGATTGATTCGGCGGTAACAACTACTTTGGCAATATCGCTACGGCTCGGCACTTCATACATAACCGATAGAAGCACACTTTCCATGATTGCACGAAGGCCACGAGCTCCAGTGCCGCGAAGTAGCGCTAAGTCAGCGATGGCATCGAGTGATTCTGGGGTGAATTCGAGATCAACTGAATCAAGTTCAAAAAGCTTGGCGTATTGCTTAACCAGAGCGTTCTTTGGCTCGGTCAGAATCTGCATAAGTGCTGGCTTATCAAGATTTTCGACACTTGTTAGAACTGGAAGACGGCCAATGAACTCAGGGATCATGCCGAACTTAAGCAAATCTTCTGGCATGACGTCGGCGAAGATGTCTTTACGATTTTTATCTTCGGCAGTTTGCAGAGTTGCGTTAAAGCCCACACCAGCTTTGCCGGCACGTGCTTCGATAATTTTATCGAGACCGGCAAATGCGCCGCCAACAATGAATAGAACATTTGTTGTATCGATCTGAATAAATTCTTGATGTGGGTGCTTGCGACCACCTTGTGGTGGAACTGAAGCAACTGTGCCTTCGAGAATCTTAAGAAGTGCTTGTTGAACGCCTTCGCCTGAAACATCGCGAGTAATCGATGGGTTTTCAGACTTGCGCGCAACCTTATCGATTTCATCGATGTAGATGATTCCGGTTTCGGCTTTCTTAACATCGTAATCTGCTGCTTGCAAAAGCTTAAGCAAAATGTTCTCAACATCTTCGCCTACATAACCAGCTTCAGTTAGCGCAGTTGCATCGGCAATTGCAAACGGAACGTTAAGCATGCGAGCCAAAGTTTGCGCCATTAAAGTTTTACCGCAACCAGTTGGGCCGAGTAACAAGATATTGCTCTTGGCTAATTCGATGCCATCTTCGCGCTTTGAATCCCCTGATTGCACGCGCTTGTAGTGATTGTAAACAGCAACTGATAGAGACTTCTTGGCACGGTCTTGGCCAATTACATACTGATCTAGAAAATCGAAGATTTCTTGTGGCTTTGGAAGTTCGGTTAAACCAAGGGCGGCGGTTTCAGAAAGCTCTTCAACGATGATTTCGTTACAAAGATCAATACATTCGTCGCAGATATAAACGCCAGGGCCGGCGATCAATTTCTTAACTTGCTTCTGGGTCTTTCCGCAGAAAGAACACTTGAGCAGGTCGCTGGTTTCGCCGATGCGAGTCATGATTCTCCTTTAGCAGGGGCGGGGAATTCCCCTTGCTGACATGGCAAGCCTAATTTCTCGCGCCCATTCTTGTCTGACTTTTCGCGCTTAATCTTGTTCGCTCTGAGAGATACTTCCGATGAACGAGATTTATTCAGAAATGGCTTCCGGTTTGGGCGGCATCTTCATATCTCGCACACCAGTGATTCGCATGACCGAAAGCCCCATCAAAATATGGAAAATCGAAGCGCCGATTAACAAATTTCGCTCGCCAAAGTATTCAGCTGCTGGTCCAACTAAGGCCATACCAAGAGGCATTAACGCAGTTGAACCCATGTGATCGATTGAAAAAACTCGCCCTTGCAAATGTGGTGGAACTTCGCGCTGCACTGCTGTTGACCACCAGGCCTCCCATGGCCCAACTGAGAGTCCGGCAATTAAGTAGGCAATCACAATAAAGGTGCCAGAGATCGGAAATGCCAGCGCTAACGGCGCGACAATCACAATCATCCAGACCAAGATTGAAACATGGCCTTCATGCTTGACCTTCACCTTTACACAAATGATCGCCGAAATAATGCTGCCTAGCGAAAATGCAGCTGCCGATAATGCAAATGGCGTATTCGAATCAAATTCGCGCTTGGTGATAATTGGCAGCAGAACAGTTTCTGCGGCTAGCACGACCATCAATTGAAATGAAACCATAAAAATCATGGCCCCGATCCAAGGGATTTCAATAACGGTACGAAGTCCTTCGCGCATTTCAGTCAAGAATGTTTCACGTTCTTTTGGCTCGCTCTTGATCTCTTCTCTTATTTGCTTAAGAAAGTAGGTGCCAAGGGCAAAAGCGAAAGCAGTAAATAAGAAAGTTAAGCGGCCGCCAATTAGATATACCGATACTCCCCCGATACCAGGGCCGATGATCGTTGATGTGCGCACCACGATATTGCGAGCCACATTTGCTGCGGGTAACTTTGCATCAGGCACCAAGCTAGGCATGATCGCGCCGGCTGCAGCCGCGCCAAAAGCATCTCCTACGCCAACTAGAAATACTGCCAGCCCTAAGAAGATATGTGGCGTAGCAGGCCCAGATAAAAAGACCATCGAAAAGACAATTAGCGCTCGCGCTAAATCTGCCGCAATCATTACTTGTTTGCGCGGCAATCGATCAGTCCAAACGCCAGCAAATGGCGCACCTATAACCGATGCCAAAATGC
>JBILOR010000043.1:0-8447 GCA_044374325.1 Candidatus Planktophila sp. | reverse complement strand
TGACTGGTCTAATTCTTGGTTTCATCGGCGTACTAATTGTTCTGGGTGCGTGGAACGGTCTCGGCGCTAATCCTTGGTGGGCAGTTGGAGCTTTACTGCTAGCAGTTGCTTGCTACGGAATTTCATTTCCATATTCTCGTAAGAATGTTTTGCCACTGCAGTTAAAGCCAGAAGTTATGGCTGCGACTCAATTAGTAGCAGCGACCATCACGCTATTACCGTTTTATTTATTTGATGGCATCGCTGAAGATAACTATGAATTAGGTCCAGTTCTGGCGATGCTAGGGCTCGGAATCTTCGGAAGTGGCTTTGCCTATATCTGGAACTTTAAAATAATGGCGGCAGCCGGGAGCGCAATTGCATCTTCAGTTACTTTCGTAACACCAGTAGTTGCCGTGATCGTAGGCATTATTTTCTTAGGAGAGAAAATTACTTGGAATGAACCAGTTGGTGGTTTAGTCGTATTGCTCAGTGCCGCAATCGCGCAAGGGCGAATTAAACTGAAAAGCCAACGGGTAGTTCAAGGCGATTAGCTTTTAGTAACTCATCATTCTTTAGAACGTCGGCAGTATTGCTATCGGCCACAATTACTCCGCCGGAGAGAATTACTGAACGTTCACAAAGTTCTAATGCGTATGGCAGATCGTGTGTGACCATGACCATCGTGATATCGAGTGAGCGCAAAATATCGGCTAACTCGCGACGACTAGCTGGGTCTAAGTTTGAAGAAGGTTCATCTAGCACCAGAATTTCTGGCTTCATTGCTAACACGGTTGCAACTGCCACACGGCGACGTTGACCAAAGGAAAGATGATGAGGTGGACGTTCTTTGAACTCACTCATACCGACAAGGTGTAGCGCCTCATCGACTATTGCATCAAGCTCAGCGCCTCTTTTGCCCATGTTGTAAGGGCCAAAAGCAATATCTTCGCCAACTGTGGGCATAAATAGCTGATCATCAGGATCCTGAAAAACTATTCCGACTTTTGAACGAATCACTTTAAGTGAAACTTTATCTTTTGCATCTACTAGCTGCCCAGCTACTTCAACTTTTCCGTGAGCAGTCGGGTGAATTCCATTCATGTGCATTACTAGTGTTGTTTTGCCGGCACCATTTGGCCCTAGCAGTGCAACGCGTTCACCTTTTTCGATCTTTAGACTTACTCCATACAACGCTTGATTGCCATCAGGATAGGCAAAAGCAAGATTTTCAATTAAGAGACTAGGCGTTGTACTCATATGTTTAATCCTAAACTAATCGTGAGAATCGTAAGAGCTGAAATTGGAAGTGCAAGCGCGGTAAACCAAATTGACTTAGAAAGCTTGGGTGGTTCTTCGTGCGGTAGCACACCTGTGTAACCTCGTGAAAGCATGGCTAGATGAACTCGCTCGCCTCTTTCGTAAGATCGAATAAATAGAGCGCCAGCTGCGGTAGCTAGAACTTTCCAATGCTGGATTCCGGTTGCGCTAAACCCACGTGACTCACGCGCAACTTTCATTCGTTCCATTTCATCATTTACTACATTCACGTAACGCAGCATGAAGGAAGCAATCTGCACCATCAAAGTAGGTAATTTCAATTTCTCAAGTCCGCGAAGCATTTCGCGAGCCGTGGTTGAAGTTGAAAGAGTGATCGCAGTCAATACACCGAGAGTTCCTTTAATTAAAATGCCCGCCGCGGCAATCAAACCCTCTTGGTATAGATCAAAAGGGCCAACTGAGACAACTTCGCCTTTACCGAAAAAGGGCATCAAAAATGCAAAGAAAACAAAGGGAACTTCTATCAGCGCGCGCGTAAAAAGAGTTTTCAATGGAATCTTCGCCGTAATGGCAACCGCCAAGATGAGCACGAAATATCCCAAGAAGTTAAACCACCAAGTAATCGGCGTCGCAACAACCGCGAAAATAAAGAGCAATGCGGCAATAATTTTAGGATGTGCTGGCAGGGAATGAACTACCGAGTGACGATGTATGTAAAGTCGCTCACCGACATCATGACCGTGGTGATGACCGGTCTCAAGCTTAATTTGTTGGCTTCTTGCGACGAAGCAATAGGAATAAACCACCAGAAACTGCACCTGTTGCAACAACACCGATCAAGCCAGATAAACCTACGGATAGGCGTTCATTTTCAACACCTTTAACCCCATAGTCAGCTAGAGCAGTATCAGCATTTGCACTGTCTTTAGCTGTATCGATAAAACCAATATCTTCAGCGACTTTTTCTAATCCATCAGGACTTGAAGATGCATAAAAAGAAGCGCCGCCAGCTAGTAGGGCCGAGATTAGTAACCCTGCAATAATGAATTTGCGATTGCTCATTATGATTAGCTCCGAATCTCAAGAGTTGAAGTTTTATCTTTCCAACCAAAGACTAAGTCTGAGCGACTTGCGATTACTGCGCTAACGGTCAATGCAGTAATGATTGCTTCGCCAATGCCAATTAAAATATGAGTTCCGACCATTGCGCCTAAAACTGTTGTCACTGAAAATGTTGCGGTGGCCCCAAGTGCATATTGAAAAACAAATCCGACTGCAGCAATTGGTACCGAGATAAATCCAGCAGCAGCTGCTGCGACAGCAATTGAAGACTTATTCTTCGGAAGCATTTTACGAGCTAACAAAAATACGGCGTAACCGCCCCAAACTCCTAGTACTGACATATTGAAAACATTTAGACCAATTGCACTTAAGCCACCATCGGCAAATAAAAATGCTTGCATAACTAAAACGACAGTCAACGCTAAAGTCGCCGCATAGGGGCCAACAAGAACTGCAGCCAAAGCGCCGCCCAACAAGTGACCACTAGTTCCGGCAGCAACTGGGAAGTTCAACATTTGAACTGCGAAAATGAAAACAGCGGTTAGGCCGGCTAATGGTGCGCTTTTCTCATCAAGTTGCTTGCGTGCGCCAACGAGAGAGTAGGTAATTGCGCCTGCAGAGGCTGCCGCAAAGATTGCCGAGGTAGGCAGGTCTATAAAACCATCAGGAATATGCATGGGGAAAGGTTAATGCAAACGATTCGCATCTGCATCTTCTAGGCAGTTCTGGTGTTTTCTGGCGTAAATGAGCGTGGAGGCAGGGGTGTTTCGCAGGCAAACCCACAGGCAAAGAGCAGCCGGGGCGTATAGAGTCACGTTTACTCGGCAGGTCAGGAAACTTCGATTGGGGAAATCCAAATGAGCGATGACGAAGGCTTAGAAGATCTTGTAACTGAGGAAATGCTCTGGGATCGAATTCCAGAAGTTGAAGGCGCAGAACGCGCAAGTACTTATTACGAATTAAGCGCACGCATTTTTGCTCGTGGCCAATATGACGAAGCTCTGGCGCTCGCTGAAACTGCTTGCGATATCTACGATCAACTCGGTGCAAGTGCACCCTCTGAAGGTGTTGCACAGGCGTATAGCGCAATTGGTTATAACTTAAATCAGCTTAAGCGCATGGAAGAAGCCGCAACAGCAATGTCTAAAGCCGTAGAAATTCTGCGTGCAAATAAATCTTCCATCGCACTTGAGCTCGCCTGCACATTGGGTGAATGGTGGTTCGCTTCCAAGAATTTTGAAAAAGTAATTTCCACAATGGATGAATGTGCCCAAGAACATTTACTTGACGGAAATGAATATGGCGCAGCAAACGATCTTTATTTGATTGGTTGCGCACACCGCTCGCTAAAGAATTTCCGCGAGGCGATCGTTTCATTCTACGAAGCTCGCGATCTGTTTAAGCGAAACAAAGAAGTTATTCAGGTTGCCCGTTGTGATCAAAAAATTGCGTCTTGCCATGTTGCGTTGGGCGAAGGCGATTTGGCTATGACTCGTGCACGTAAAGCACTTGATGTTTTTGAAACTGCGCATGACCATATTCGTTCAAATAACGCACTATTTGAATACGGTAAAGCTCAAGTGCTGTTAGAGAATTACGAAGAAGGTCTAAATACTCTCAATCAGGTTTTAACTGTAGCTACTGATGAAGAGCCTAAAGATTTCGAATTCATCGTAGATATTGAGACTTCAATGGCAGCTGTCATGCGAATTTTGGGACGTAATACTGAGGCTGATGAAGTCGATCGCCGTTTGATATCAGTGCGTGAGGCACTTGCCGACGATTAGTTTTCTTGCTTACTTAGGTAAATGCTGCAGCGCCCAGTGATACATAGCAATCGCACCAGCTGCTGAAGCATTCATGCTGCGCGTCGATCCGTACTGATTGATTTCGAGCACTACTCCGCAAACTGCCACGGCTTCCTCGCTCATACCAGCGCCTTCTTGGCCGAATAACAAAACACAATTCTCGGGCAATTGCGTTGATTCAAGCTGCTTTGAAATTCCAGGCAAGTTATCAATTCCGATAATTGGCAAGCCAGCTTCGCGACAATAATTTCCAAAATCCTCAACAGTTGGATGATGGACAATAGTTAAATATCTATCAGTAACCATTGCTCCGCGTTTATTCCAATCGCGTTTTCCAACAATATGAACCGCGCTCACGTTAAATGCATTTGCAGTTCGAACTACTGAACCAATATTTAGATCATGCTGCCAATTTTCAATTGCGATCTGCAACTTATGTCGCTTGGTATCTAGATCAGCAACAATTGCGGCAACCGACCAATAGCGGTATTTGTCGAGCACATTACGACGGTCACCATTCTCAAGAAGTTCTAAGTCGTATTCAGCACCCGTTGGCCATGGCTTTGGATGCGGCCCAACGCCAACAACGGGAAAAAATTCGCCCGGACCGATCTCAGCTGGTGGCATGCTCATTGGGTCAATCTATCTTTAGTAATTAGAAAGTAGTATTCGCAGCATGAAGTTGCGCCCATTATCAATTGCCTCAGTGGGCGTCGTTCTAATTGTGCTTACGGCAACTATGACTGCAGGTGCTCCAGCAGCCCTAAAAAGCAGCGCGATTAGCCCGATTTTGAAAAGCGCAGCTAGTTCAAAAGCTCTGGCAAATCCAGGTATGACATTGATTGATCCCGTTACTGGTGAAACAATTTTTGAAAGTAGCGCGACTTCTTTACGTAAGCCAGCATCCCTGCTCAAGATACTTTCGGCTACCGCATTGTTAAGTTACTTAGCTCCAGATCACCAGTTCACCACGCAAATTTCTACCGGAGCAGAACCCAACACGTTGATCATTGCTGGCTCGCTAGATCCATGGATGGAGCGAAACAATTCAGTCGCAACCAAAATGAGTCGTGTATCTCTGCCAAAGCTAGTAAAAACGGCACTTAAGAAACTCGATGCCGACAATGGTGGCCCAATAACCGCTTTGCGTATCGAGTATGCCAGCATGCATACCGTCGATCTCGATTTCATTAAGGCGCAATTTGAAGCTCGAGATATCCAAGTGAGCATGCTAAAAGTTACAGGAGCAGAAACACGTTTATATGCAAAGGAGCCAATCGCTACTTTCCAATCACCGCCGCTGCAAAAGATCATGGACTGGATGCTGATCTGGAGCGATAACACTTTAGGTAATCGAATAGCGATGCATGCTTCGATGAGAGCCGGCTTTGGTTACACCGAGCCTGGAATTGAAAAAGTCTTTGTTAAGACTTTAGCTAACTTAGGCGTTGATTCAACTGGCTTAAATGCTGTAGATGGAAGTGGCCTTTCTAAATCCAACAAACTTTCAGCTCGAATGATTGGCCAGCTTCTTTTAAAAACTTACAACAACGTTAAATACAGTTCTATTTATGGCGGCCTACCTGTTGGCGGCATTAGCGGCACTATGCAGACTCGTTTTATCAAGAGTGCGCCATCGGCAATTGGATTAGTGAGAGCAAAAACTGGCACCTTAAACGGAACAGTTTCATTGGCTGGTTACGTTCAAGGTGGCGATAGAGAGTACATATTTGTAGCGATTGCGGATCAGATTCCTAAAGGAACAAGTGCTGCAAAAGCAGCCCGTACAGCGCTAGATAAAGTATTGGCGAAATTTGCTAAGCCGGTTGTGGTGCCTTCACCAAGCCCGTCAAACGTTGTCGAAAACCTTGATGGATCCACCGTAACAAGCGACCCAAGTTCTGGCGGTTAACGCATCGTAAGTTATTCCGATTGGTTCAGCACATACTTTAACCGTTTGTAAAACTTTTAAATCAGCAGCTCTAACTTTGGACAAGGTGCCGCTCTTGTAGTTGACCACAAAGAGCGCAGTTCCATCGCTTGATATTGCAAGTGATCTAGCCGCATTTCCAGTTTTCACTGAGCCTAAGGATTTCTTGTTAACTAGATCCCAAGCTGTGACTTTTCCAGCGATATTCAAAGTTACATATAGCTTGGTGTTATCCGGAGATAAAACGATTGCGCGAGGGTTCACCCCGATTGGAATCAACTTCTTTGTGAAGTTGGACAAATTGATTTCGTGAATATTGCTGCCACCCATTTCAGCCACATATGCCTTGCTTGAATCTGCAGATACCGCAATGCCGCGTGGGTAACGGCCAATCTTGATCGATTTTATTTTCTTCTGTTTTTCAATAGAAATTACATCTAGCGTGTATGAACACCAAGTAGTCACCAGAATGTATTTATTGTCTGGAGTAACTTCTAAAACCTTTGGAACAGATCCAACTGCATATACACCGTCAATTTTGTAGGTACTTAGATTAATTCGATAAACAAAGCTGGAATCATAGCCATCAGCCGGTGAACAGATATCAGTGCCTTCTTTATTAAAACCTTTGCCATACATTGCGTAGTTGGTTACGTACAAATATTTGCCATCGGGGGAGAAAGAACCCTCAACTGGAGAACCCTTATAGATTCCAGAATATTTGGAATAGCCAAAATCACTGAGGTTTACTGAGTCAGGAACTCGCTTAATCAACTCTTGAGTATTTGAATCATAGATTGTGACCGAGTGCCGGTACATCATGTTGTGCGCACTTACTAATCCAGTGCCTGACGAACGGACAGATTTAGGGCTGATATCGCCAGTAATTGTCTTGGCTAAAACTAACTTGGTTTGATCAGAAGTGAGCTCAGCGTTAGTTAGTTGAGGCAGGCCTAATGAAAGTAGAAATACTAATATTGCAATTCGGCGCATGCGCCAAGGGTAATGCAATTAATTAGTCGTCATCCTCGTCATCGTCATCGTCATCATCGTCATCGTCGTCATCGTCATCTTCATCGTCGCCACCCTTTTTAGTTGGGGGCAAAATAATGTCATTTGAAGCCGAAGCTGCAGGCGAAGTAATTGCAGCAGGTGCTTTAGTTGATGCCACCGCAGCGATCGGAGCTAGTGCAGATGGAGAAACACTTGAAGTGTTAGAAAAAACTGGCGCACGGTAGTCATGATCGTCATCGTCTTCATCATCATCTCGAGAGGCCGTAGGCATCGCAATTGTGTTGCCTTGCTGTGCCGTAGCCGAGTTGGTTGCGACCGGAGAATCTTGGGTTAGATTCAGAGTTTCGGCTGCTACGGCTGAGTGATCTTCATGAGTCAGCAGAGCAAATCCAGCGCCCATCGGAATAACTAAAATGCCGGCCAAGATGAAAGTCAGGTTGCGCATTGGCGCAGACTTCTTGCTCTTTAGTGGGCGACTTACTGGCCGATCGTTTTCAGCTAGTTCAAACCATTCGGGCTTCTGATTGTTTTCCATGAGCAGAAAATAACCCATGAATCTGAGAGCCTTCTGGGAACGGCAGCGGTGAGCGCTGTGTATTTAAGTTAGTAGCCTTGGCCTGTGAGCGTAAATCAGCCAGATAAGAGTTCGGATCTTCGAATTCGGGGCTATCTAGACCTCATGAAATTGCGGGTGGTCGAGCTCTTATTAGTAACCACTTTGCCGGCACTAGTTCTGGCCCAAAATGGCATTCCTTCAGTTGGGCTATCGGTCGCCACAATTCTTGGCGGAACTTTGGCAGCTGGTAGCGCAAATGCTTTCAACATGGTGATCGAAAGTGAAACCGATAAGTTGATGCAGCGCACCGCACAACGACCAATTGCAACTGGTGTCCTTTCCCGCAGCGAAGCAACAATTTTCGCAACTGTCGTTGGCCTGCTTTCACTTCTAATTTTCTGGATTTTTACTACTCCGCTTGCAACTTGGCTAACACTTGCTGCAATAGTTTTCTATGTAGTTGTCTACACGATGGCACTTAAGCGACGCACTTCGCAAAATATTGTTTGGGGTGGAATCGCAGGTTGCATGCCCGTATTAATTGGTTGGGCAGCAGTAACTAATGAACTATCAAATGTGGCATGGGCATTTTTCTTTGTCGTTTTCTTCTGGACTCCGCCGCACTTTTGGGCACTGGCAATTAAATATAAAGATGATTACAACGCAGCTGGAATTCCGATGTTGCCAGGAGTTACTTCCCAGAAGAATTTGCATGGGCAAATGTGGTTCCACACTATTGCAATGTTTATTGCCTCGGTCATCACAATTTACTTTGCCGAACTTTCTTTATGGGTTCAGGTTGTTAACCTAATTTTGT
>JBILOR010000042.1:0-8592 GCA_044374325.1 Candidatus Planktophila sp. | reverse complement strand
AAGTTTTCCATCTGACGTGCGCGCAGCAATTTCACGTTGCAATGTATCAAGCAATCCGTATTGATCGTTGAGTCGCATAAATAAAGCATTAGATTTTAAATCTTCAATCAATGATGGCGCTTGACTGATTAAGTTCGTACCTTGTGAGACAACTGGTGGCACCACGATAAAAGCAAAGAAAATCACAAATAAAATAACTGAAATAAATATTGCAGCGACTGAATTAGTGCGAGACAAGCCACGACGACGAAGGGCTTCGACCGCCGGATTTAGGCCAGTTGCCAAAAAGAGCGCAATTAAAATCAAGACAAATATCTGCGAAGCGCTGGCAAGTGCTCGCATCAATACAAATGCAGAGAGTGCGCCGATTGTTGCAATGAAGCCAAAGTAAAATGGGTGTGCTTTGTTAATTGGGTCACCTGGAACGCCCATATCGGTGTTAATCACCTTGGGCTCACCTTCAACAACTTTTTTAATTCGCTTACTTATCGCCATGTGTTCAAGTGTAATTGCCTAAGATGAGCCCATGACCTTACGAATCACTGGCTTTGGCGAAGAGATCGCCGCCATCTCGGGTCTGCCTTGGAATCAGCCGCTAGAGCAATGGCCTGAGGATCCAGCTCTAGCTGAGAAGCGCGGTATTTCGCGCCATATCGTTCGTCTGATTCGAGTAAATGATGAGCCCGACTCTGAGATCTATGCAGTGAAAGAGACGGTTTCTGAGTTCGCTAATCGTGAATATGCCGCCTTGCGCGAACTTCGCCGATTGCAAGCGCCTAGCGTCGATCCAATTGCCGTAGTAGAAGGACGCAAAGATACAAATGGCGAAGAGTTGCCATGTGCTTTGGCTACCCGCTTCTTGCCTTACTCGCTGCCGTATCGAGTGGTTTTATCAGGCGCCTTATCTCCGCATGACATTTTAAATATGGCAAATGCTTTGGCACTCTTGCTAGTTCGATTGCACCTGCTCGGATTTTGGTGGGGAGACTGTTCGCTTTCAAACACTTTATTCCGCCGCGATGCTGAGGGTTTTGCGGCCTACTTAGTCGATGCCGAAACAGGTGAGTTTCAAAAAACTTTAAGTGATGGCCAACGCGAACATGATTTAGAAATTGCTCATTTTAATGTCGCAGCCGAACTAGAAGACTTAGCTTTATCTGGCGTGCTTTACCCTGGCATGGACCCAGTTCGCGCAAGTGAAACCGTTATGAAAAGATATCGACGACTTTGGGCTGCACTACGCGACCCACAATCACTTGATCCAACTGATCGCCGCGCGGTTGAACGCGCAATGCGCCAACTACACGATTTAGGTTTTGCCGTTGAAGAAGTTTCAATTGCCATCGACGGCGATAACAAAGTATTGAAGTTCCAACCTAAGCTAGTTGCGGCCGGGTACCACACCAATCGCTTACGCGAATTAATGGGCCTAGAAACCGAAGAGCTTCAAGCAAAACGAATTTTGGCATCTTTTGATCGATACCGAGCTCGCGAAAGCAATCTCTCTACCAACGTCAATGAGGTGGCCTTTAAGTGGCTGACTGAAATTTTTAATCCAATCGTCAATTCAGTTCCAGCAGAACATGTTGGCCGTGTCGAGCCAGCTCAGTTATTTCATGAAGTACTTGAGCACCGTTGGTACTTGAGTGAAGCCGCCGGCCATGATGTGGGCTTGGATTTTGCCTGTAAAACCTATATTTCCGAGGTTTTGCCCTACCGTCGTGATTCAGGTATCGAGTTAGTGGAATGATTAACCAATGAGTTTGCCACCTAATTTTGGTCGAGCCGTAGATTTGAGTTCGCTCACGAAGCCAGCTCAAGCTACCAATGCAATTGCTTCAAATTACGAAATCACAGCTGAGAATTTTGCAGCCAGAGCGGTTGAACTATCTCGCACCAAGCCCGTAATTTTACTGGTCTGGTCACCTCGCAGCCCTGAGTCAATGACGACTCTTGAAACCTTGAGTAAATTAGAAACTAAAGCTGATGGCGCTTGGGAGCTAGGCAGCATTAATGCCGACGATCAGCCACAAGTTGCGCAAGCTTTGCAAACAAAGAATGTGCCGTATGCAGTTGCTTTGATCGCCGAACAGCCGGTTCCATTGTTTGATCAGAGTTATCCTGAAGCCCAAATCAAAATGGTGATTGATAAAGTTTTAACGCTAGCCGCCGAGCAAGGTATCGGTAGTGCGCCAGTAGAAACAATAGAACCTGAAGAAGATGAGGCACTTGCGGCCCTGGAAGCTGGCAAATATGAGATTGCCCGAGCGGCCTATCAAAAGTTGTTAAGTCGCAAACCAAATGATGGGCTAGCTAAATTAGGTTTAGCGCAAACTGAGCTACTTATTCGCACCGAGAACCTCGAAGCAAAGTTAGTCACCGCTCTTGCCGCCTCTGAACCAGATAATGTAAAAGCCCAATTAGATTGTGCTGACTTAGAAGTAATCAGTGGCGACCTAGATGCAGCTTTTACCCGATTAATCGAATGTGTTCGCCGTTTTACTGGCGCTGATCGCACAGCTGCAAAAGATCACCTGCTAACCCTTTTTCAATTAGTAGATCCAGCCGACCCGCGATTAAAAGTGGCTCGCACCTCACTGGCAAGCGCTCTCTTCTAGCCGATGTCTAAACAGGTAATAACGCCGGACGAAGAGTTCAAAACTTTAACCAAGCTCTTCTTTTTATTTGGCTTTGGCATCATGTCCTGGATCCCGAGATTTCCTGACTTCAAGGAGCGATTAGGCCTATCAAATGGCCAATTTGGCTCAATTATCAGCCTAGGAAATGTGGGCGCCTTTATTAGCTTGCTAACCGTTGGCCATATAGTTCATAAGCTCGGCAGCTATAAAGTTTTGATCGCAAGCACCTGCTCGCTTTATTTAGGGTTTATTTTAATTGCCAACATCTCATCTAGTTTAATTTTTATACCAGTTGTAATTTTGATGGGATTTTCTAGTTCGGCTTTTCATATTTCAGTCAACAGTCAAGCATTCGATAGCCAAACTAGAAATAGCAAACCAATTATTGTAAAGCTCCATGGTATTTGGACAATGGGTGCTGTTAGTACTGGACTTGTTTCAGGTTTCTTAATTGGTCGAGTCTCTGCTTCCTTACAATTAAATATTGTCTATGTACTAGTTTTGATACTTAAAATTAAATATATAAACAAAATGCGCCCAGTGGCTCTCTTGCCAAAACTTGAAGATGACCATTACTCCGTCAAGCAGATCTTTAAATCCTTAAGATTTGATCGCTTGATTGCGGGCGGCATGATCTGCGCAATTCTTATTGAGATCGCAATGGGTGATTGGTCTAATATCTTTGCCCGAGAATATTTGGGAATCAAAGGTGGCTTAATTACGCTGCCATATATTTTATTTATGAGCGCCATGATCGCGGGCAGACTTGGTGTTTCCAGAATTATCAATCGGATGCCAATTAATCGAGCAGCCAATATTGGTTCACTAATCGGAGGAACCTTCTTTTTAGTTGGTGTTTTGGCTTCAATTTTATTTGGAGACACTCATCAGTATTGGGCGTTTGGATTGTTCTCATTTGGTTGCCTCATGGCCGGTCTTGGAACTTCCTTCGTTACGCCAAGTTTCTTTAACGCCGCAAGTGCCCGAAGCCCATATCCAAGCGCAGTAGTAATTGGGCAAATTGGCTTGATTAATAATTTCTTAATCTTTGGCGGCAAGTGGGTTATTGCCTGGACAGCTCAATTCACTTCACTTGCCGTTGCCCTCATGATTCCGGCGATAATGGTCTTATCTGTTCCATTCTTTACGAAGGCCTTGTTAAGCGGCAACGCCAAGGGGCAAGCAGACTAATCCTTGGCTAAAGCCAGCCAGAGGGTGGCAAGTGGGGCAACTCTTAACGTAATAACTAAGTCAGAGCCTTCAGCTACATCAATAGGCTGATTGATTACTCCGCTGCCACCGAAAGCTAGATCATCAGTATTTAAAACTTCGCGCCAATTGCCAGCTTTAGGCATGGGCAATCGGTAGTTCTCATGTGGAACTGGCGAGAAATTTGTTATACAAACTAGTGGCTGCCCATCTTCTGCCCAGCGCGTAAACGCTAAAACATTACTTGCTGCATCGTTGCCAACCAACCACGAGAATCCTTCTGGCGAAGTATCTTTTTCAAAAAGTGCCGGAGTTAATTTATATAGCTGATTAATCTGTGCGATAGTTTTTGCAACACCAATATGTTCATCGAATTGAGTTAAGTGCCACTGCAATCCAGCTGATTCACTCCACTCATCATTTTGAGCAAACTCTTGTCCCATAAAAACAAGCTTCTTGCCAGGATGTGCCCACATAAATCCATAGAGAGCTCGAAGGGTTGCTAATTTCTGCCAACGATCACCTGGGAATTTATTAACTAGTGAGCCCTTGCCATGCACAACTTCATCATGTGAAAGCGGCAGCATAAAGTTTTCGGACCAGGCATAGAGAATTGAGAAAGTTATTTCATTGTGGTGATGCACGCGATGAATTGGATCGCGTTGTAAGTATTCCAAAGTGTCATGCATCCAGCCCATGTTCCATTTGAAACCAAAGCCAATGCCATCAGAATCAGTACTGCGTGTTACACCAGGCCAGGCGGTTGATTCTTCGGCAATCATCATGATTCCGGGGTGCGTGCGATATGCCGTAGAAGTTGCTTCTTGTAAAAGTTGCACAGCTTCAAGGTTTTCACGCCCACCGAATTTATTAGGTACCCATTCGCCTTCTTTACGTGAGTAATCCAAATAAAGCATTGAAGCAACCGCATCTACCCGCAGTCCATCAATGTGGAATTCGGTTAACCAATACAGCGCACTTGCCACGATGAAGTTGCGAACTTCATTGCGGCCAAAGTTAAAAATCAGCGTGCCCCAGTCGGGATGCTCGCCTAAGCGGGGATCTGCATGCTCATAAAGGGCGGTCCCATCGAATTTAGCCAGCGCCCATTCATCTTTTGGAAAGTGGGCAGGCACCCAATCGAGGATTACGCCAATGCCTGCATCGTGCAAGGCATTAACTAAGTATTTAAATTCATCAGGGGAACCGAACCGAGAAGATGGCGCGAAGAACGAAGTAACTTGATAACCCCAAGATGGACCATACGGATGTTCCATGACTGGCAAGAATTCAACGTGAGTAAAACCGGTCTCTTGCAAATAGGCAACCAACTGCACAGCTAGATCTTGGTAACTTAAACCGATTCGCCAAGAACCCAAATGAACTTCATAAACAGATACTGCGCTACGCCATGGCTCAAATTTACTTCGCTCAGCTATCCAATCCTGATCGCTCCATTGATAATTTGATTCTTCAACAATTGAAGCAGTTAGTGATGGGACCTCAGTTGCGCGTGCAAGCGGATCAGCATGATCAACCCAGCGACCATCATTGGTGTGAACCGCGAATTTGTATTTAGTACCTGGTGCTAAATCAGCAATAAAGATTTGCCAGATGCCAGTATTTTCAATGCGCCACATTCGATGTGTATTGCGATCCCAGTAATTAAGATCGCTAATCAAACTTACATCGCGAGCATTCGGTGCCCAAAGTGCAAAAGAGGTACCGAGCAAATTTCCAGTTTCATCACGTTGAACCTGTGCGCCGAGAACTTTCCAAAGTTGTTCGTGTCTGCCTTCAGCAATCAAATAAAGATCTAGTTCGCCCAAAGCGCCAGGCTGATTTGGTATGACCTGGGGTTTGCGGCGAAAGATTCTCATTAGCTACGGGATCCGCACCACGGCAATATGAGCCACATTGTTGTAATCGCCGCGCGGATCAAGGCTGACAAAACTATCGCGGTTCCAGCTAAATGAATTTCCGGTCATCTGATCATCGACCACAAATGCATCGCCAGTTAGTCCCAGTAGATCCATGTTCCAGTGAACCACAGTCGCTTGCGCATTTGAAGGATCGAGATTGACTATTACGAGCACTAAATTGTCGCCATCACGCTTGGAATAAGCGATTATTGCCTCGTTATCAGTGTGGTGGAAATGCAGATTGCGCAGACGCTGCAAAGCGCGATTAGCGTTACGGATTTTGTTTAACTTAGTAACTAACGGAGCTAAAGATTGCTTAGCGCCATCCCAATCGCGCACTTTGATCTGATATTTCTCAGAATCTAAATATTCCTCGCGACCTTCACTTAAGACCCGGTGTTCAAATAGCTCATAACCGGCATACATTCCCCATGATGGCGTCAAAGTCGAAGCTAAAACTGCGCGCAGGGCAAACATTGCTGGATTTCCACTTTGTAAATGAAACGGCAAGATGTCTGGAGTATTCACCCAGAAGTTAGGGCGGAAGAAGGCACTAGTTTGATGTGACACTTCATTGCCATATTCCGTTAGCTCATGCTTGGTAGTGCGCCAAGTGAAATATGTATAAGACTGTTGGAAACCGGCCTTGCCTAGTGCATGCATCATGGCTGGCTTTGTGAAAGCTTCAGCTAAGAAAACAATCTCTGGGTACTTAGCATTTACTTTTGCAATCAAGGTTTGCCAGAAAAGAACCGGCTTTGTGTGTGGGTTATCCACGCGGAAAATTGTCACGCCTTTGCTAATCCAAAGTTCGCAGATTCGATAAACCTCAGCGACTAGCCCATCAAAATCATCATCAAAGTTAATCGGATAAATATCTTGATACTTCTTTGGTGGATTCTCGGCATACGCGATCGTGCCATCAGCACGATAGTTAAACCATTTTGGATGCTCTTTAACCCATGGATGATCAGGTGATGTTTGTAGAGCTAAATCAAGAGCGATCTCAAGCTCTAACTTTTTTGCTTCTTTAACAAAGTTTTCAAAATCTTTCATAGTGCCAAGTGCTGGGTTTATCGCATCGTGGCCACCATCTGAATTTCCGATGCCCCATGGAACACCTGGATCATTTGGCCCAGCAGTTAAAGTGTTATTCGGTCCCTTGCGGTGAGAAACACCAATCGGGTGAATTGGCGGGATATATAGGACGTCAAAACCCATATCTTTAACGGCTTTTAGGCGCTTTGCCGCAGTGCCGAAATTTCCGCTGGCGAAGGTGCCATCTTTATTGATACTCGCACCTTCACTGCGTGGGAAGAATTCATACCAAGCGCCAACTAAAGCTCGTTCACGTTCAACATAGATCGGAAATTGTGGCGAGTTAGTTGTGACAGTGCGATATTGAGTAACAATGGAAGCTTCAATTTCAAAGGTGAAGCGTCCGAGTTTAGGTAATGAGATTAAAGCTTCGTATCGATCAGTACCAGGATTACGTTCAACCGCGGCAGCGCGAGATAACTCAGCACCTTGGCTATCGCGAGTGACTACCTGAACTTGCGGATAGTCATGACCTTCGCCAGCAACGGTTGCACTAACTAAAATTTCTTCATTAACAACTGCTTTTACAGGAACAAATTCTCCCCCAAAGTAAATTGTGGGGGAGAGATCAGTGATTGCGACGCGGCCGATCAACCCGAACCCTCGGTGTTGCCAGCATCTGCAGCAGTCACATCGTTAATCTGATATTTATCAATTGCTTCTTGCACAGTCTTAGCCTTTACATCGCCTTCCTTAGCAAGTTGTTGCAAAGTAGCTACCACGATTGATTCGGCATCAACCTTGAAGTGACGACGAAGCGCACCACGAGTATCTGATAAACCAAAACCATCGGTACCAAGCGAAGCGAATTGGCCTGGAACCCAAGGCGCAATCTGATCTTGAACTGCGCGCATGAAATCACTGACTGCAATTACGGGACCTTCAGCGTTAGCTAACTTCTTAGTTACATACGCTTGCTTGTTATCACTTGGGTGCAAGAAGTTGTGGCTATCAGTTTCTAAACCGTCACGGCGAAGTTCGTTCCAAGAGGTAACTGACCAAACTGAAGCAGCAACGCCCCAATCCTCAGCCAGTAACTTCTGTGCCTTAAGTGCCCAGTTAACGCCAACACCAGAGGCTAAGATTTGCGCCTTCTTCTTACTGCGAACTTCTGCCGGTGCATAAAGGTAAATACCCTTTAACAAGCCTTCAATATCTAGGTTTTCTGGCTCTGCCGGCTGCATATATGGCTCGTTGTAGACGGTGAGGTAGTAATAAACATTCTCACTATTCTCGCCATACATACGACGCAAACCATCTTTAACAATATGGCCTAGTTCGAAACCGAACGCTGGGTCATAGCTAACAATTGCTGGATTAGTTGAAGCAAGTAGATGTGAGTGACCATCTTCGTGTTGTAGACCTTCGCCATTGAGCGTGGTGCGGCCGGCAGTTGCACCGACTACGAAACCACGAACTAATTGATCGGCGGCTGCCCAGAAGGCATCACCAGTGCGTTGGAATCCAAACATCGAATAGAAGATGTAGATCGGAATCATTGGTTCATCGTGTGTTGAGTATGAAGATCCAACTGCGGTAAATGAGGCAACCGAACCGGCTTCGTTGATACCTTCATGCAGAATCACACCTGAAGTAGATTCTTTATACGAAAGCATTAGCTCGCGGTCAACTGATAAGTACTTCTGACCTTTAGGTGAATAGATCTTTAGAGTTGGGAACAAAGAATCCATACCAAAAGTACGAGCTTCATCAGGAATGATTGG
>JBILOR010000169.1:0-2529 GCA_044374325.1 Candidatus Planktophila sp. | reverse complement strand
TTCATATTTCAACGATTCTGACATCGCCGCATTAGCTAATTCAAACACCGTGGCCACCTTCTTACCTGGTGCTGAATTCTCGACCCGTAGCAAATACCCAGATGCTCGGCCAATGTTTTCTGCTGGCGTTCAAGTGGCGATTGCCAGTGACTGCAACCCAGGCAGTTCATACACCACAAACATGTCGCTGATAGTTGCGTTGGCAGTTCGGGAAATGTTCTTCACGCCCGAGCAGGCACTTTGGTCGGCAACAAAGGGTGGCGCTCTCGCTCTTCGTCGTACTGATGTTGGACATTTAGCTGTCGGTGCAAAAGCTGACTTTTCAATTTTGAGTAGTAACTCTTATCTTCATTTGGCATATCGGCCAGGTGTTAATTTAGTAGAACAGGTATGGCGCAATGGCAACCAAGTCAGCTGATCAAATCACTGAAGTAGTTCTAGGAACCTCTGGGCTAACTTTCGCTGAAGTTATTGCCGTTGCTCGCTATGGGGCCAAAGTGTCGATCTCGGCAGATAGCGTTACTGCCATCAATAGCTCTCGCAAGTACATCGAGGAATATGCCGCTGGTGGAATTCCGGTTTACGGCGTATCGACTGGTTTTGGCGCACTCGCTAATCGTCATATCGATGTTAAGGATCGTGCTCAATTGCAAAAATCTCTCATTCGTTCACATGCCGCTGGCGTTGGGCCAGCAGTTGAACGCGAAGTTGTGCGTGCGCTAATTCTGTTGCGTTTGCGCACGATGGCATCTGGCCGCACAGGTGTGCGATTAACGGTTGCCCAGACTTATTGCGACCTATTAAATGCCGGAATTACCCCCGTAGTGCCTGAATTTGGCTCACTTGGTTGCAGTGGTGACTTAGCCCCGCTCTCGCATTGTGCCTTAGCTCTTATGGGTGAAGGTCGCGTGCATGATGCCAATGGCATCGAGATGGAAACTGCGAAAGCGCTAGCAGCGGCAGGCATAAAGCCAATCGAACTAGAAGCTAAAGAAGGTTTGGCGTTAATAAACGGAACTGACGGAATGTTAGGCATGTTGATTTTGGCGATAAACGATTTAACGCAACTCTGCATAGTCGCAGATATCACGACGGCAATGAGCATTGAAGGTTTGCTTGGCACAGATCGAGTTTTTGCGCCAGATCTACATTTCCCACTTCGCCCACAAGTTGGTCAGGCTCAAAGTGCGGCAAATATTTTTGCCATGTTGAAGGGTTCACCAATCGTGGCCTCGCATCGAGAAAATGATTCACGAGTACAAGATGCTTACTCGCTTCGCTGTGCCCCCCAAGTTGCCGGCGCAGTTCGTGACACTATTGCGCATGCCGCGACTATTGCGACTCGCGAATTAGCAAGTGCGATTGATAATCCAGTGGTGTTGCCTGATGGCCGAGTTGAATCAAATGGCAATTTTCATGGCGCACCCGTCGGTTATGTTTTAGATTTCTTAGCTATCGCAGCTGCTGATCTAGGTTCGATTGCCGAAAGACGAACTGATCGCGCGCTAGATCAATACCGTTCAGCTGGTCTGCCACCGTTCTTGGCAAATGACCCTGGCGTTGATTCTGGTTTAATGATTGCGCAATACACCCAAGCCGGATTAGTTAGTGAGAACAAACGTCTTGCCACCCCAGCAAGTGTTGATTCAATCCCAAGTTCTGGCATGCAAGAAGATCATGTATCGATGGGCTGGTCGGCTGCACGTAAATTACGTAAAGTTGTTGAAAACCTAAATCACATTCTGGCAATTGAACTTGTTACTGCTGCTCGCGCAATCGAAATGCGAACTGGTCTGCAACCTGGCGCAGCTACCGGACGGGTAATTACTGAGCTTCGCAAAGTTGTTGGTGGCGTTGGCCCAGACCGCTTTTTATCGCCGGAACTGCAAGCCGCTAGCGCGCTAGTCGCATCGGGCGCGGTTGTAGAAGCTGCACGCGAAGTGGTTGCCGACCTTATTTAACAGGAGCTTGCGGCTAAACCAGCTGCAATTTCAAGTACCAAAAGCGCTGCCAATCGCACAGTGCGACCATCTTCTGAGTCATTAGCCGCATCAATCTCGGTGATATCAATTGCGCGCACACGAGAATCACGTGCAACTAAGTTGGCAGCTTGGCGTAGTTCATCAGCGCTTAACCCGCCCGGCACGGAAGCCGGACAAGCAGGTGCCACGCTGCGATCACAAACATCGACATCGACATCAACATAAATCTCACGACCATTAGCGCCAGCAATCTCAAGTGCGTGAGCAACTACTTCACTAATTCTGCGATCACGTAGTTCAGCGCGATGAATTGTTGTGATGCCAGCTTCTTTTGCTCGATCGGCATATGGACCACTATTTGCAAAGTCGCTTAGGCCAATCTGGACAATATTTTCACCGAGCAAACCTGCTTCGATTAATCGCCAGATTGGTGAACCATTAGAAATTCCATCACGCAAGTCATGATGTGCGTCAAAAGTAATTAAGCCAATCTTGCTTAAGTCCGGAAAAAGACCGGCAGCCATAGAATAAGTAATTGAGTTATCGC
>JBILOR010000168.1:0-2548 GCA_044374325.1 Candidatus Planktophila sp. | reverse complement strand
AGGCCGTTCAGCAAATTTATCCGGAAGCCAAGTTAGGAATCGGTCCACCGATTACCGATGGGTTCTATTACGACTTTGATCCACAAGATCCATTCACGCCCGAGTCTCTTGAAAAAATCGAAAGCGCGATGCGCAAGATTGTTAAGGAGGGCCAACGTTTTAAACGTCGCGTGACCAACGAAGCTGATGCGCTGATTGAGTTAGCCAAAGAGCCATACAAGTGCGAACTCATTGGCATCAAAGGCGGATCAAGTGATGAAAGTTCGGTTGAAGTCGGTGGCGCCGAATTAACGATTTATGACAACTTAGGTCGCGATGGGCAACCAGTTTGGTCTGATCTTTGTCGCGGTCCGCACCTACCTTCGACTAAACACATTCCCGCATTTAAGTTGATGCGTAGTGCCGGCGCTTATTGGCGTGGATCTGAGAAGAATCCAATGTTGCAGCGCATCTATGGCACCGCTTGGCCAAGTGTTGATTCGTTAAATGCGTATCTGGAACTACTGCTCGAAGCTGAAAAGCGCGATCACCGTCGCTTGGGAGCCGAGCTTGATCTCTTTAGTTTTCCTGAAGAAATTGGTTCGGGTCTGGCTGTCTTTCATCCAAAGGGCGGAATCATTCGCCGCGCGATGGAAGATTACTCACGTATTCGCCACGAAGACGAAGGCTACGAGTTCGTCTACTCACCGCACATAACAAAGTCGGCGCTCTTTGAAACTTCGGGCCACCTTGATTGGTATTCCGATGGCATGTATCCGCCAATGATCATGGACGAAGAACTGCATGCAGACGGCACCATAAAGCGCCCAGGGCAGAAGTACTACATGAAGCCTATGAATTGCCCATTCCACAATTTGATTTACAAGTCTCGTCAACGTTCATATCGCGAGTTGCCGTTGCGTCTCTTTGAATTCGGCACGGTTTATCGTTATGAAAAGTCAGGCGTTCTGCACGGAATCACTCGTGCGCGTGGTTTCACTCAAGATGATGCACATATCTATTGCACACCTGAGCAGATGCCAGGTGAACTCGATTCACTTCTGACTTTCGTGCTTAACTTGTTACGCGACTATGGATTAAACGATTTCTACCTAGAACTATCTACCCGCAATCCCGAGAAGTCCGTTGGCGAAGATGCTGAGTGGGTCGCGGCAACTGAAGCGCTTCGACAGGCAGCAACTTTTCAAGGTCTTGATCTAGTGCTTGATGAAGGTGGCGCTGCGTTCTACGGACCAAAGATTTCTGTGCAAGCAAAGGATGCCATCGGTCGCACTTGGCAAATGTCAACGATTCAAGTCGATTTCCAATTGCCGCAACGTTTCGAATTGGAATATGCAAATACCGATGGTTCTCGTTCGCGTCCGGTAATGATTCACCGCGCTTTGTTTGGTTCGATTGAACGGTTCTTTGGTGTGCTTACCGAACACTATGCAGGCGCGTTCCCACCATGGTTAGCGCCAGTGCAGGCTATTGGTATTCCAGTTGCCGAGGCTTTCACTCCTTATCTTTCTGACGTCATCAGCCAAATGCGTAAAGCAGGATTGCGTGTTGAATTAGATGCCTCCGATGATCGTATGCAGAAGAAAGTTCGCAATGCGCAACTGAACAAGATTCCATTTATGGTTATAGCTGGCGAAGAAGATCAAAATGCGGGGGCCGTGTCATTCCGTTTTCGCAACGGCGAGCAGAAAAACGGAATCCCGGTTTCCGAAGCGATTACTGAAATCAAGCGAATCGTTTCCGAACGTACTCAGGTTTAACAATGTCTGAAATTCTTGGTGGCGCTGGAATTCCTGATGCTTGGCAGCGGTTATGGGCGCCACACCGCATGGAGTATTTAACTGGTGATAACCGTCCGCTACCAGGCAATGAAGTTGAGTGCCCGTTCTGCCGGATTCCAAAGCTGCAGGATCAAGAAGGTTTGATAGTTGCGCGAGGCGTTGAGGCCTACGTGGTGATGAATCTTTATCCCTACAACGCGGGCCATTTATTGGTTTGCGCATACCGACATGTCGCTGACCTGACTGATTTAACCGAGTCTGAGCGAAATGAAATCAGTGGACTAACTGCGCATGCTATGACGACGCTACGTAAAGTTAGTGCGCCAGCCGGGTTTAACTTAGGAATGAATCAAGGCGCAATATCCGGTGCCGGAGTTGCAGCCCATATTCACCAACATATTGTTCCGCGTTGGTCGGGAGATGCGAACTTTATGCCGATCATCGGGCAGACAAAAGTCTTGCCGCAGTTGCTATCTCAGTCTCGCGATTTAATTGCCGCTGCTTGGTAACTTAGAGTTGGGCTAAATACTCTCGAACTTCTTTGATACCGAGCCCAGTCTTGAAATCGAGTGGGATAGCTGGAAATAAAAGCCCCGCTGCAAATGCATCGGGACCCATTTGATCAATTGCAATTAAATATTCGTCACGAAATTCGCTAACTAGAGTTTTATGTTCGTCAGCACTTTCAATTTCTACTAATGAGCCATCTTGATAATTGGTTATCTTGAGATCATTTAGTGAAATCAGCGCACATGGAGTTCCGGCAT
>JBILOR010000167.1:0-2561 GCA_044374325.1 Candidatus Planktophila sp. | reverse complement strand
AAGAGGCATCTGCTTTTAATTCGGCGGCCGGTAAATTTGCGACAACTTTTCCAAGGGAGAGCAAAACTCCATAGTCGGCAACAGCTAGTGCGGAGTTAGCATTTTGTTCTACTAATAAAACAGTTAACCCACTTTTGCGACATAGATCGTTTACGGTTTGAATAATCTGTTCGACGACCAGTGGAGCTAAACCAAGTGATGGTTCATCAAGTAAAAGTAACTTTGGGCGCGAAACTAAAGCGCGACTAATCGCCAACATCTGACGTTCTCCGCCTGAGAGCGTGCCCGCCAATTGCTTGTTGCGTTCGGCTAAACGTGGGAAAAGCTCATAGACCTCTTCGATGGCCAGTTTTACATCGCTACGGAAGCTACGGCGACGAAAGAGCGAACCCATCTCAATATTTTCGGCAACTGTTAATTGTGAAATAACTGCATGACCTTCAGGAACATGGGCGATGCCAGATCGCACAATAGATTCTGGCGCTCTACCAATCAATGATTTATCTGCCCAACTAATCTGACCACTCTTGGCGCGCTCTAACCCAGAGATAGTGCGTAGTAACGTGCTCTTGCCGGCACCATTAGCGCCAATCACAGTAGTTATTTTTCCTTCGGCGGCAGTAAATGAAACGCCATCAAGGGCGCGAACCGCGCCGTACTCGGTAACTAAATTTTCGACTTTAAGCATGCGATCCGCCGATTTCCTGGCCGTCGACATTAGTGCCGAGATATGCCGCTACAACAGCTGGGTCGCGCTTTACGGTATTGAAATCTCCACTAGCAATTACCTTGCCAAAGTTGAGAACATAAACTTCATCTGAGATTGCGCTCACGAAATCAACATGGTGCTCAACAATTAATATTGCACATTGACGTTTCAACTGCTTAATCAAAGCTGCTAATTGATCAATCTCATCTTGGCCCAGACCGGCAGCCGGCTCGTCGAGTAAAAGAAGTTTTGGTTTCATCACCAAAGCACGAGCAATTGCGACGCGTTTAGAATCAGGATATGTAAGTTCGGTTGGCTCAAGGAAAGCAGTATGCGCCGCCCCAGCCCAAGCTAAAGCTTCATGCGCACGATCTTCAAGTTGCTTTTCAAATTTCGGCGAGAAGCCCAAAATGTCACGAATAAAATTAGATTTGTTATGTGAATCAGCGCCCATCATGACATTTTCTAAAACACTTAGCCCGCTAAATAAACCAACGCCCTGCAATGTGCGCGCGATACCTAACTTTGCTAGCTCTTGCGGTTTTGGCCAATCTATCTTTTTGCCTTCAAAAGAAATTGAGCCGCTCGTTGGTTCTACTAATCCAGAAATAGAATTAAAAATTGTGGTCTTGCCAGCGCCATTTGGCCCGATTAAACCAACTACCGAATTAGGAGCAACTTTTAAGTAAACATCATCGAGCGCAGTTAATCCGCCAAACTTAACGGTTAGACCAGCGATAGAGATCAGGTCAGTTTGCTCACTCATAAAGGTAGATTCTAGGTACTCGCGGTCCAATTCTTGTGGTTATTTCATAGTTAATGCTGCTACTTGCCAAACCCCAGTCTTCGGCGGTGAATTCACCTGCGGCGCCATTATTAAAGATAATCACATGGTCGCCAGCTTTAGCCGTCGTTTCTGGGCCTAAATCAACTACAAATTGATCCATTGAAACGCGACCAATTATTGGGCAACGTTTTCCGTCAAAAAAAACACCAGCGGCTTTGGCTACCCGTGGAATTCCGTCGGCATATCCCATGGTCACCACACCTAAAACTGTGTCGCGTGAAGTTGATTCAGTTGCACCATAGCCAACCGGAGAATTTGCTGGGACTTTCTTAACTAAGTGCAATTTAGTGCGCACCTCCATTGCAGCTAACAACCCAAGTGAATCGCTAGTTCCGAGGTGCTCCAGATCTGGAGTTAAGCCATACATTGCAATTCCGGTTCGAACTAAATCAAAGGCCGCACTCTGATTAGTAATCGTCGCTGCTGAATTTGCTAAGTGTTTTAGCTGCGGAAAAACCCCCACTGCTGCCAGGTCAGCAATTGCATTATTAAAACTTACTAGTTGATCTTGGTTCTGCTTTTCAGTTACTTCATCCGCGCGAGCAAAATGAGAAAAAATTCCAACCACTTCAACTTTGCTAAAATCAGATTTTAGAAAATCCGACCACTCATCTAAAAAACCACCACGAGTCATGCCGGTATCGACTTCGATATGAATCCGAGCGAGTTTGCCAGTTGCAATAATCTCTTGGAAAACCCCGAGAGATGGAACAGCTAAATCTATTTGGGCAGCAATCGCCGCGGCGTAATCAGAGCCAGGTGGAACTAGCCAAGCCAGAATTGGCGCAGTAACGCCAGCTGCGCGAAGTGAATGAGCTTCTTCAACTAGTGCAACGCCAAGCCAAGTAGCACCGGCGCTAATTGCAGTTTTGGCAACTGGCACCAAACCATGGCCGTAGGCGTCGGCTTTAACGACCGCCATCAAATCGGTGCCAGCCGTGGCCTTTAACTTCTTAACATTTGCGGCAATTGCCGTTAAATCAATTTTCGCTTCGGCTCGATTAC
>JBILOR010000166.1:0-2571 GCA_044374325.1 Candidatus Planktophila sp. | reverse complement strand
CATGATTGCTAATAAATTTCTTTACCGGCAGTCTGTAATAAAGCTCTAAAAAAGAGCAGACGCGAAGGGTAACCCAGCGGGCTCATGCGAGGCAAATCGCCCTTTTACTCCTATTTCCCTAGAAATTTTGGGCAAAGGCCTGGTTCTTGACCTTCGGGCGTGTCGCCTAGTTATCCCCCATAATTACGCTCATGTCGACATCAGATCTGCTACTTCTCGGAATTGTCCTATTTGTCCTAATTGATTTCAGCGCCGGAATGGTAATCAACTACCTAAACGAGCGCTCAAAAAACCAGCCTTTGAGCCCAGAGGGCGCTGAGATCTTCAATCCCGAGGAATATGCCAAATCCATGGCCTACGGAACGACCAAATATCGCTTCGACATGCTCACCACCCTAGTCAGCACCGTAGTCATTTTGGCCGCGATCATTTTGGGCTGGTTTGCCTGGCTCGATGGCCAGCTGCGCGATCGCCTGAGCAATGACCTATTAATCACGGTCCTTTTTATCGCGATTTTGATCGTCTTTTCAATGATCGCCAACCTGCCTGCGGGCTATTACGCAACTTTTGTAATCGAAGAAAAATTTGGCTTCAATAAATCAACCAAGAAATTATTTTTCCAAGATTCAATCAAGCAACTTCTGATTTCGTTAGCTATTGGATTACCTCTTCTGTATGCCGTTGCCTGGATCTATCAAGAACTGCAAAGTCAGTTCTGGATTATTGCTTGGGCGCTATTTGCGGCCTTCTCTTTATTTATGTTTGTTTTTGGTACTCGCATCTTCTTGCCAATGTTTAATAAATTAAAGCCACTTCCTGAAGGTGAACTGCGAAGCGCAGTTGAAGATTATTGCCAAACACAAGGCTTTCCTCTTTCTAAACTGTACGAGATGGATGCATCAAAGCGTTCAACCAAACTAAACGCCTTCTTCTCTGGAATGGGCAAAGTTAAGATCATTGGTCTGTATGACACCTTGATTGAAAAACTTACCGTGCAAGAAACCGTTGCAGTTTTGGCTCACGAAGTTGGCCATTACAAGCGCAAGCATGTTTACACCATGTTTGCTTTTAGTAATTTGCAAACCCTAATTATCTTTTCTCTCATGGGCTGGCTATTAGGAAATCCAAATCTCTCTAAAGCACTTGGCTCTGATGTACCAAGTTTCCATCTTTCAATGCTGGCTTTCTTCTTGCTCTTTAGCCCTGTATCAACAGCGCTGGGCTTGATCAATAACTCATTCTCGCGCCATAATGAATATCAAGCAGATCAATATTCAATTGATACCTACCCAGGCGCGCGCGAACACATGTATACCGCGCTGAAAAAACTCTCTCGCGAATCACTTTCTAACTTAAACCCACACCCGGTTTACGTTGCGGTGCATTATTCCCACCCACCAATCTTGGCTCGATTGGCAAACCTACGTAAGTAATTACTTGATGTGCGGCGGAACTGCGATGCCAGCAGAATCTTCGGCAGTTACAGGTGCGCCACGAAGAGTCGTGAGTGGAATTAAGCCTGACCAAATTGGTAGCTCTTCATCTTCAGGTTCATCAATGACTCCCCCGGTGCGAGATTTTGCCGAGAACTTAGTTAACGGAACTTCAACAATCATGGTGCCCGCAACTTCTTTACTTGTCATCGGACGGGCATAAGAACTCATTCCCGGAACCAATACGTCGGTAATGCTAGCCATTGCCGATAATTTCTCTTCATCTTTGAGCAAATTAGCTTTGCCGAAAATCATTACCGATTCATAATTCATTGAAGAATTAAAGGCAGACTTTGCAACCACTATTGCATTTAACTTAGTCACGGTTATGCAAAGTTGCGCACCTGCGGCAATCTTCATCATCAAGCGAGAACCAGTTGACCCGTGTAACAGAATGCGATCGTGATCGCGAGCAAATGCCATTGGAATTACAAATGGCTCGTTAACATCGTCATCTACGAAGCCAACATTGGCCACGTATTCGCTATCAAGAAGCGCGTTTATCTGTTCGCGATCAAAGACTTCGCGGTCATCGTGACGTTTAACATGATATTTGTCGCTCATAAGAAAAACTCTAGCCGAAATAAATAACGCCCGCCGCAAATTATGCGACGGGCGTTATTTAACTGAATTCAGTTAGTAGACAAGCGATTAGCGGTTTGACTCGAACTCATCGAGACGAACTGCTTCACCTGAACCACCTTGATCAAACGGTGTGAAGTCATACTCGTCGTAGGCTGCATAAACTGCGGCCTTCGCTTCTTCAGTAGGTTCAACGCGGATGTTGCGGTAACGGGCAAGGCCGGTACCAGCTGGGATCAACTTACCGATGATGACGTTCTCCTTCAGGCCGAGCAATGGATCACTCTTCTCTGAAAGCGCAGCATCTGTAAGTACGCGAGTTGTTTCCTGGAACGAAGCCGCTGACAACCAGCTTTCAGTTGCAAGAGATGCCTTGGTGATACCCAATAGTTCTGGGCGACCTGATGCAGCCTTGCCTCCGCTAGTTACAACGCGACGGTTTTCAACTTCGAAGCGACCACGTTCAACGAGTTCACCTGGAAGTAGTTCGGTATCT
>JBILOR010000041.1:0-9090 GCA_044374325.1 Candidatus Planktophila sp. | reverse complement strand
CTTCTTTCTTGCTGCCGTTGAAGTGTGGGGCCAACGCGGCAATGAATTGTGCCTTATTCATTTAAAATCCCCTTATTTACGCTAAAAGTTAAGCAATTGCCTAACGCACTCGCAAAGTTACGCAGAAGAATGGGGTGAGTCCAATATCAATGAGGGCGTGTCGCGAAAATTATTTTTCATAAAAACCGCAAAAAACTCATTAATTACGCGTAAAAAACTCTGCATTAGAACTTTAGAGTTTGGCGCTTTCTCTCTCACTATCGGCGAAATGAGCGTCAAAACCAGCGTAATTCGCCCCTTTTAAGCGCGAATTGGAAGCGTCTTTGGTTTGTGCGCAGCACGCAGACTCTCAAAAGTATCGATGGAATCGCTATTTCCCAGCGTTAAACCGATGTCATCGAGACCTTCCATTAAGCGCCAACGCACATAATCATCGATCTCAAATGCGATCACTTGGTCACCGTAGGAAACGGTCTTAGCTTCTAAGTTAACTGTGATTGCCAGAGCTGGATTAGCTTCAATCGCCACCCAAAGATCTTCAACTTCGCTCTGGCTAAGCAGAATTGTCAGCAAGCCACCTTTTTGCGAATTGCCGCGGAAAATATCGGCAAAGCGTGAAGAGATAACAACTTTGAAACCATAGTTTTGTAGCGCCCACACCGCGTGTTCGCGAGATGAACCAGTACCAAAATCAGCACCGGCAACTAGAACAGTGCCGTTCTTAAATTCTGGTTGATTCAAAACAAAATCTGGATCGCTGCGCCAGGCCGCAAATAAACCATCTTCGAAACCGCTACGTGTAACGCGCTTTAAGTAAACGGCCGGAATGATTTGATCCGTATCTACATTGCTGCGACGAAGTGGAACACCGGTACCTACGTGAGTTACAAATTTTTCCATTTTTTTCTCCTTACAGATCCGCAGGTGATGAAAGAGTTCCGCGAAGTGCGGTAGCTGCTGCAACTAATGGACTAACTAAGTGGGTACGACCACCCTTGCCTTGCCGGCCTTCGAAGTTGCGATTTGAAGTAGAAGCTGAACGCTCTTCTGGTTTCAATTGATCTGGATTCATTCCCAGACACATTGAGCAACCAGCATTTCGCCATTCAGCGCCAGAATCAATAAAGACTCTATCAAGGCCTTCGGCTTCTGCTTGCAGGCGAACGCGCGCACTACCAGGCACTACTAACATACGAAGTGAGGTTGAAATCTTTTTACCTTTAAGAATTTCGGCAGCTGCCCGCAAATCTTCAATGCGACCATTTGTACATGACCCCAAAAACACAGTGTCAATAGCCACGCTCTTCATTGGCTGACCCGCAGTTAAACCCATATAAACCAGGGCTCGCTCAGCTGCGCCACGTTCTTCGGCATCTGCGATTTCTGCTGGGTTAGGTACATTTGCATTTAGGAATACGCCCTGACCTGGGTTAGTTCCCCAAGTTACAAATGGTTCTAGCTCATCGGCATTTAGATCAACCTCAACATCAAACTTTGCATCGGCGTCAGTAAAGAGTGTTTTCCAATATGTCACTGCTGCATCAAAGTCTTCAGGTGCGTGTGGCTTGCCCTTGATGTAAGCAAAAGTTGTTTCATCTGGTGCGATTAGACCTGCACGAGCACCAGCCTCGATCGACATGTTGCAAACGGTCATGCGAGCTTCCATAGATAGCTCACGAATAGCTTCGCCGCGATATTCAATTACATAGCCTTGGCCGCCACCGGTACCGATCTTGGCGATGATTGCCAAGATGATGTCCTTGCTAGTTACGCCAGGCTTTAACTTTCCGTTGACATTAATTGCCATTGTTTTTGGACGTTGCAGCGGCAGCGTTTGAGTTGCCAATACATGCTCTACTTCGCTGGTACCAATACCGAAAGCAAGTGCTCCGAAAGCTCCGTGTGTTGAAGTATGTGAATCACCGCAAACAATTGTTAAGCCAGGTTGGGTTAAACCTAATTGTGGGCCAACTACGTGCACGATTCCTTGCTCAGCATCGCCAAGTGAGTGAATGCGAACACCGAATTCAGCGCAGTTAGCACGCAAAGTATCTACTTGAAGCTTTGAAACAGGATCTGCAATTGGCAGATTAATGTTCTGAGTTGGCACATTGTGATCTTCAGTTGCAATAGTTAGATCGGGACGGCGAACTTTGCGATTGCTTAAACGCAAACCGTCGAATGCCTGAGGGCTAGTTACCTCATGAATTAAATGTAGGTCGATATAGATCAAGTCTGGTTCGCCCTCTTTTGCGCGCACCACATGTTCTTGCCAGATCTTCTCGGCTAGCGTCTTTCCCATAACAACTCCTAAATATCTAAAAACTGGCATCTCATCAGATGGGATGCTAATATCAGTGCGTGGACAAGAAGAATAGCGGAGTCGGCGTATTAGATAAAGCCGTAGGAATTCTGGCTTGCCTAGAATCCGGCCCGCACTCTTTGGCCGAACTTGTAGCAGCAACTGGTATCGCTCGCCCTACTGCGCACCGATTGGCCGTAGCGCTCGAGCATCATCGCTTAGTAACCCGCGATTTAACTGGCCGCTTCATTCTGGGTCCCCGCAGCGCCGAGCTATCAGCTGCTGCCGGTGAAGATCGTTTATTGGCCGCTGCTGCCCCAGCACTTGCCGCATTGCGCGATGCAACTGGTGAAAGCGCGCAGCTTTATCGTCGCCAGGGCGATGTGCGCATCTGTGTTGCGGTTGCAGAACGTTTATCTGGTCTACGCGATTCAGTGCCAGTTGGTTCGAACTTAACTATGCAAGCAGGCTCTGCTGCCCAGATCTTGTTGGCTTGGGAAGATTCCGAACGAATTAGTCGTGGCTTAAAAGGTGCTCGCTTTACTGCGGCGCACTTATCGGCAGATCGTCGTCGAGGTTGGGCGCAATCAGTTGGCGAACGCGAAGTTGGCGTAGCCTCTGTATCAGCACCAGTGCGTGGACCAAATGGAAAAGTTATTGCCGCGGTAAGTATCAGTGGACCGATTGAACGTCTTGGTCGCCAACCTGGCCGAGTTCATGCCGCGGCCGTTGTCGCTACTGCTGCTCGATTAACTGAGCATCTAGAAAAAACCAATTAAAAAGCTTTAGCTAGTATTTAACTTCAATACCTAATTCGCGCAATACTCGGCCAATAACGCCGAAACTAAAACCTTTACGTTGCAGCAAAGATTGAATTCGGCGCACTTGAACATCTGGTGCAAGGCGAGACATCGTGTTGTATTTCTTCATAGCAAGTTCAAAAGCCATTCGGTATTCATCTTCATCATCGATCTCATCGAGGGCGGTATCGATCGAGTTTTGATCGACTCCCCGAGTGCGAAGCTCGCCAGCAATGATTCGCTTTGATAACTTCTTTGAATTGTGACGAGATTGGGTCCAGGCGCGAGCGAATTCCTCGTCGTTTATGAGGCCAGCTTCTTGCAGGCGAAAGATAGTTGCCGCAGCAACCTCGTCTTCGATGCCGCGCTTTTTAAGGTGAGCCACGAGCTCGCCCTTACTCTTCGCCCGAGCAACTAACGCATTGAGCGCAATTGTGTAGGCAATAGAGTAAGGGTCGGCCTCGTGATCAACTTTTACATAGTCGAGCATTTTAAGAGTTGGTTATCCCTTAGAAATCAACATCGGCGGCAGCTTCATCGATCGCAGCAACTAGCTCTGGATCAACTTCAACTGGCACAAAGTGCGCGCGAATCTTGGTTTCGATTTCGTTAGCAAGATCAGGATTATCAAGTAAGAAAGTACGTGCATTTTCTTTACCTTGACCAAGTTGATCTGCTTCGTAGGTGTACCAAGCGCCGGCTTTCTTAACTACGCCAATTTCAACACCCATATCAATTAGTGAGCCTTCGCGTGAAATACCAGTGCCGTAAATAATGTCGAACTCTGCTTGCTTAAATGGTGGCGCCATCTTGTTCTTAACAACTTTAACGCGAGTACGGTTACCGACTGCATCTTGGCCATCTTTGAGAGTTTCGATACGACGAATGTCTAGACGAACAGATGCGTAGAACTTTAGCGCCTTGCCACCAGTTGTGGTTTCAGGTGAGCCGAAGAAGACACCGATCTTGTCGCGCAACTGGTTAATAAAGATTGCAGTTGTTTTTGATTGATGGAGTGCGCCAGTAATTTTACGAAGAGCTTGCGACATCAAACGAGCTTGTAGACCCATATGTGAATCGCCCATCTCGCCTTCAATTTCTGCGCGAGGAACAAGTGCTGCAACTGAGTCAACTACAACTAAATCAAGTGCACCTGAGCGAACTAGCATGTCCATAATTTCAAGAGCTTGCTCACCAGTATCTGGTTGTGAAACTAGAAGTGCGTCAATATCAACGCCAAGCTTCTTGGCATACTCAGAATCAAATGCATGTTCAGCATCGATGAAAGCACAGATACCGCCAGCTTTTTGTGCATTAGCAATCGCATGCAATGTAAGAGTTGTCTTACCGGAAGATTCTGGCCCGTAGATTTCTACGACGCGACCACGTGGCAGACCGCCGATACCAAGTGCGATATCGAGTGCGATTGAACCAGTTGGAATTACTTCGATGACCTGCGCTTGGCGCTCGGACATCTTCATTACAGCGCCTTTGCCAAACTGACGTTCAATCTGAGCGAGGGCGGTGTCGAGTGCTTTGGAGCGATCGCTATTAGCTTTATCGACTGCCTTTTCAGCAGGAGTTTCTTTAGCCACTTACTTTCCTTTCGGTTAAACGTCGTCTGACGTTGAGGTCTGTCCCAGAAGGTACGGAGACCCACTGACGGCCACAGGACGCCTATAAGGCGCTTGTGTGCGGAGAGTGGAACCGCTCTGGCTGTGCAGGGAAATAGTATCCGAACATCTGTTCGAAAGATACTTTAAGGGGCTGACAATGCGCCTCGCGTGTCGCAGGGCATAAACGGCCGGCAGAGCGCCAAATTACTGTGCTTTAGCCGTTTCTTTAGGGTGAGAGCGGCAAAGCGCTTTCCAGATCTCGTGCGGCTCATAGCCATCGCGTAGGGCCTCATCGACTGAACGTGAGCCAAGTTCAGAGATCGCTATATCTTTACTAAATGAAGGTGCCCAATCAGCGCCGAATGAAAGTTCGATTCGCTCACGCAAGTCAGAAATGCGCATTTAAAAGAGTGTGCGCTCAACTAATAACGCGGCCTCGTCAGCTGATTGTTGCGGAGTAATCGGTGCAAGCACTTGCGACTTAAGCCAAGCGACTGCCAACGATGTGCAGATTTCAAGTTTGGTAACTTCAAGTATTGCGGCATGAAATTCAATCCAGAGCGGATGCTGGCTTTCCGTTAGTGCAAAAGCCAACGCAGTTGGATCACTTAATCGCATCATCTTTAGCGCTTCAGAACTTGAAATCTCGAGTGATAACTTTTCGAGCACCGCAGCCGGAGTTCCGATTGCATGCATTAGCTCTTTCAATCGTTGCAACTCACAAGTTAAGAGGGCCAAAACAACTGAGTTCTTATCACGATAGTGGTTATACAAAGTAGCTCGTGAGACTTGTGATTCAACTGAAATATCAATCATGGTTGTTGCAGTTAAACCCTTTTGGGCAATTAAATTTTTAGTGGTTTCTAAAATCGCAGATTCAGTACGACTATGGATTGCACCCTGCCGTTGAAATTTGGGGGCGTTATTAAGCTGCGTCAACAACGGTCAACTTGATTGCTTCGCGTGAAGAGATATCGCGAGAAACATCGGAGATAACACTCGAAAGAGTTAGGCCAAGTGCGGTGCAGATTGCATTTAGAAGTTCGGAAGATGCTTCTTTTTGACCGCGTTCAACTTCAGATAAATAACCAAGCGAGACTCGTGCATCGCGAGCAACATCGCGAAGGGTGCGACCTTGCGAAGTGCGAGCAGCGCGAAGGGATTGACCAACGCTGGTGCGTAGTAGAACGACCATGTGAATCCCCTTTCGCTTTCTCAGTTTTCTTTTCTTGAAGTTACAGTGTCTTAAGGATACGGGCAAATGCCGCAATTGCACCTGCAATTGTTGCGTTTCGAACAATTTCACGCGTGCCCGATAGTTCTAACTGCAAAGTTTGTGAAATTGGGCCATCGATTGCAACCCAGACAGTTCCGGCAGGTACGCCATCGACCGGGCCAGGGCCTGCCACCCCCGTGGTTGAAATAGACCACGTTGAGCCCATTAGCTCCTTGATTCCATGGGCCATAGCGGCTGCCACCTCTTCGCTAACTGCGCCAAACTCAGAGATTAACTCCGCTGGAATCTGCAATAGCGAACTTTTAATTTCATTTTGGTAGGCAGTGACTGAACCGCGAAAAACTGCTGATGAACCAGGCAGGGAGGTTAAAGCTTGTGCTAATCCCCCACCAGTTAGTGATTCGGCAACCGAGATGCTCTCGCTCCGGCCAATTAGGTTTTCTAAAATATCGGCAAGGCCCGCGAACTCTTCTTTCACTTCAGCGCCGATCGCACATAATAAATACCGGTGCCAATTGTTAGTGCGATTGCGATATACATAAAGCCATCGCGGAACCAATAGAGCGATGAGGAAAGTGGCATGACATAAAAGCCAACCCCGAACCCTTGGAACATAGCTTTAAGTTTTCCGCCACGATTAGCCGGAATCACGCCGCGATTAATTATGGCTAATCGGAAAAGAGTTATAAAAATTTCGCGAGACAAAATTACTATTGTGATCCACCATGGCATGCGATCTAGAATCGAAAGCGAAATCATCGCGGTTGCAATCATTGCTTTATCGGCAACTGGATCCAGGAACTTGCCTAGTTCGGTAACTGAATTACGACTACGCGCTAACTTGCCATCTAGGACATCGGTCATGCCGATCAAGAAGAAAATTACCCAGGCAATCCATTGCCAAGTTTGATCATCGCCACCATTTTTAAAGATGGCATAAGCGCCAAGGGGTAAGAAAGCTATGCGCGCGATAGTTAGCGAGTTAGGCAGATTCAATTCTTTGACCATGAAATTAACCAATTGCCTCAGCGACTAGATCAGCGCCTAAAGAATCTACGACCACGCCCTTAACGTATTGGCCGACCTTAAATGAGGTGCCGATAAATGAAGTTGTGCCATCTACTTCAGGGCCCTGATGATCTGCGCGACCTTCTTGCAGTTCGGCATCTTCAATTAAAACTGTAACTTCTTCGCCAATACGCGCAGCTGCTCGATCAGATACCCAGTTATCAGCCAATGAAGAAAGGGTTTCAACGCGTTGTTTAATAACCTCTTCTGGCAGCTTGTCAGTCAAATTAAGCGCTTCAGTATTATCTTCATCGCTATAACCAAATACACCAATGGCATCTAGTTTGGCCTTGCTCAAGAATTCAACTAACTCATTGAAGTCATCTTCAGTTTCACCGGGAAAGCCAACAATAAAGTTAGAGCGAATGCCGGCAGTTGGTGAGAGGGCTCGAATTTGTGAAATTAAGTGCAGGAATTTTTCATTATCCCCGAATCGACGCATGCGACGAAGCACCGTTGCACTGCTGTGCTGGAAACTTAAATCGAAGTAATGCGAAACTTTCTCAGTTGCAATCATTGCTTGCAGAAGCGATGGGCGCATCTCGGCTGGTTGCAGATAAGACAAGCGAACTCGTTGTACGCCAGGAATCGCGACTAACTCAGGCAACACTTTTTCCATCAGAGTTAGGTCACCTAGATCTTTACCGTATGAAGTCGTGTTCTCGCTAACTAAGAAGAGTTCAGTGGCGCCACTTTCAGCTAACCAATGGCCCTCGTCGATTACTTCAGTTGGGCGGCGAGAAACAAATGCTCCTCGGAAATATGGTATCGCGCAGAACGAACAACGACGATCGCAGCCAGTTGCAATCTTAAGCGGTGCCCACGGTGTATCGGTTAAACGTTTTCGTGGCGCGATTTCTAAAGATTCATCACGCTTGGCGGCGCGGTCAACCGGTGAAATTGGGAGCAACGCACGTCGATCACGTGGCGTATGTGAAGTATGTGAATTGCCAGCAACAATTGATTGCAGGCGGGCTGAGATATCTTGGTAATCATCGAAACCTAAAATTGCATCGGCTTCAGGTAGCGCGGCGGCAAGTTCGGCGCCATATCGCTCGGCCATGCATCCGACCGCGACCACTGCACGGGTAACGCCGTGACCTTTAAGTGAGTTAGCTTCTAGAAGCGCATCTACTGAATCTTTCTTAGCTGATTCGATAAAACCGCAGGTATTTACGAGGGCAACTTCAGCTGATTCAACGTCATCAACTAAGGTCCAGCCATCGGCTAAGAGACGCCCAGCTAGTTCTTCGGAGTCGACTTCGTTACGGGTACACCCCAAAGTTACGACTGCTACCGTGCGCTTCATTGCGCTGATCTTACTTTATTTAGCTAATCCGCGTTGTATGTAAGGTTTACTACTTCACCATTTGCGCCAATTGAGCCAACATTCTCGCCATTTACCGAGATATCGACGCCACCTGCATTGCCCACTCGCAAATTAACTTGTTCTGGCTCGATAAAGATTTTGCTACTACCTATACGAATCATGCCAGAGAATAAAACTTTGCCTTCTTGATTTGTTGCGTAAAGCCAAGTGGTTCCTCGGCTAGCAACTAATTCAACTTTTACTCCCCCAGCAACTTCTACAGATTCAGAAGAACTTGGCTTGGCAGACTCTTCAGGTGATTCAGAAGGAGAAGCCAACACTGTTGTTATTACATCTGACTCGACACCGTTTTCAGAATCTAAAAAAAAAATTTGAACACCCGCGAAGAGAATCAGAACGGCTGCTGATCCTGCAGCGAGAATTTTCCAGGAAATTCGCTTAGGCTCTTGATACGGCATCGTTACGTTGTTCTCATTTAACATTTCGCGAATTGGCTTTGCCGGAGCAGTTACTTCAGTTTCAAATAAATCTAAGAAAATTCGTTCGTCGATTCCTAGTTTTGCTGCGATATTGCGTAGATGTCCACGGGCATAAGTTTCGCCCCCACATTTTTTAAAATTATCGTTTTCCATATCGCGCAAAAGCGTGACCGGAATATTTGTAGCTTTTGCTAAATCTTCAATTGATAGGCGTGCGTCAGTACGTGATTTAGTAATCAACGCACCAAGGGACATTTT
>JBILOR010000170.1:0-2592 GCA_044374325.1 Candidatus Planktophila sp. | reverse complement strand
TTCATTAGGTGCAGCTGCGCAATTAGCTCAGATTTATCCAGAGCTAATTAAAGAAGCCACGATCTTGTCATCTGCGCTTTCAATTGAAAGCCAAACCACTCACCCGGTTGGTCAAGCGATTGCTGAATACATTGCAGCCCAGGGAATTAAAGCGACGACAGTTACTGATTATTCAGTTTCACCTGGAAATGGTGCTGCCGGAAGAGTTAATTTAGGAGTTCACTCCCCTGTAGTTTTAATTGGTTCACCTGCAGCAGTTGCACATAGCAGTGTTGCATTCCATCCTGATATTCAAGCAGCCGTTAGCGCAGCACAAGCGCAAGCTCTTACCGTTTCAGTGCTGGCTTGGGACGGTGTCGCACTTGCAGTCTTTTCTGTCGGTGATGAAATTAAGGCCGATGCTGCTCAAACTATTGCCAAGTTTAAAGAGATGGGTATTTCGCCTTGGCTAATCACTGGCGATGCACCAGGTGTAGCACACGCAGTTGCACTCAAAGTTGGTATCGATGTCAGTCAAGTAACAGCAGCGGCTTCACCTGAAAGTAAATTAACTGCAATCACAAATTTGCAAAGCAAGGGACATAAAGTCTTAATGATTGGCGATGGTATTAATGATGCCGCAGCCATTGCCGCAGCTGACTTAAGCATGGCAATGGGCACCGGCACTGATACCGCAATTGCGGCTGCCGACATAACTTTGATGCGCCCAGATCTAAACGCTGCCATCGCTGCCCTGCAGTTATCAGATCGCACTATCAAAATCATTAAGGGTAATCTAACTTGGGCCTTTGCCTATAACGTGATCGGTATTCCAATCGCGGCCGCTGGCTTGCTCAACCCAATGTATGCAGCCGCTGCCATGGCGCTAAGTTCAGTATTTGTTGTGACTAATTCACTTCGAATTAAATAGCCCAGCAATTAGCTAGATCTAGAAAAATACCCCCACAGATTTATATCTATGGGGGTATTTCACGTTAGTAGCGGGGGCAGGATTTGAACCTACGACCTCTGGGTTATGAGCCCAGCGAGCTACCGAGCTGCTCCACCCCGCGTCGGTTGCCCTAATCGTAAGCGTTGCAGCGTTAATAACCAAATTGGCTAGTTATTACTTACTTTCCTTGCGCAGATTCGGCAGCAGCGATTGCTGCTTCTAACTTATCTAACGCACGTCCAGCAGCAGCAAAATCACCCTTAGCATTTGCCGCTTGATAATCCTTCATTGCTTGAGCAGCTGCACGTAGTGCATTTGAAAGCGCTGTTGAATTCTTTGGCGAAGTATTAGTTGTTGAAGATGTTGATGGATTCGATGCAGATGTGGTTCCGGAGTTGCCACCGAATACTTGATCAAGTGCTCCCTTGAGAGTGTCATCGAAACCAATTTGATCACCGAAAGAAACAAGAACTTTCTGCAGCAATGGATAGGCAGCAGTGTTGCTAGTTGCTCGCACGTAAACCGGTTGCACATAAAGCAATCCACTTCCGACTGGCAGAGTTACCAAATTACCTAGCACAACATCAGAACCACCCTGACGCAATAGTGAAAGAGAATTTGCAACTTCAGGTTTAGCTTCAAAGTTCGAAGCTACCTGTGAAGGACCAGCGATGTTTGTGCTTCGCGGTAATTGCAACACAGTGATTTTTCCATAATCAGGACCTGCCTCTGAGTTAACAGCTGCAAACGCTGAAAGGTTTTCACGACCACCACGAGGAACGAATGGCGTTGTCAACGAGAAGGTTGACTTAGTCGCACCTGGCATTTGAAGTGTCATGTAATAAGGAGGCTGGTTACCTGCGTTTGCACCAAAGGTTGATGGGTCACGAGGCACGCGCCAGAAATCTTGACCGCCATAGAAAGCAGCGGCTGACTTCACGTGATACGCACTAAGAATGTCGCGTTGAATGCGGAACATATCTTCTGGGTAGCGCACGTGATCTAGCAACTGTGCAGACATAGCGCTCTTTGCCTTAACGGTATTTGGATATGCCTTGCTCCAAGTCTTTAGCACTGGATCTTTTTCATCCCAGGCATAGAGTGAAACAGTGCCGTCGTAGGCATCAACTGTGGCTTTTACCGAGTTACGAATGTAGTTAACGGTGGTATCAGCTTGCGCTGTAATCGAATTTGAATTCGCGGTCAGCGCATCTGTAGTTGAGCCAGAAAGCGATGTCTTGCGGGCATATGGGTAGCCAGCGCTAGTTGTATAGCCATCGATGATCCAAAGTACCTTGCCATCGACAACTGCAGGATATGGATCTCCATCAAGAGTTAGCCATGGCGCTGCTTTTGCTACACGCTCACGCGGATTGCGCTCGAACAGAATTTTAGAATCTTTATTGATCAAGCTAGATAGCAAGATCTTCTGTTCCTGATATTTAATCGCAAAAACTAACTTATTAAAGAATGAACCGACTGGAACTCCGCCAGTACCGGTGTAGGTGTAGTTCTTCTGACCATTAGCAGCTGTGTCATCTGGGAAATCGAACTCAACTGGTGAATCAGTTTTAACGCCGCCAATAATTGAATAGTCAGGAACGTTTTCACCGAAATAAACTCGAGGTTGGAATTCGCCTAAGCCCTTTGTTGGTGGCAGA
>JBILOR010000165.1:0-2602 GCA_044374325.1 Candidatus Planktophila sp. | reverse complement strand
AAATTGATTTAGCATCAGTTAAAAGCGAGGGATATTGTTTTCAAATTGAGATGACTAAGCGCATGGCCCAAATTGATGGCAACATCATGGAGGTTCCAATTACTTTTATCGAACGTAAATATGGCCGCAGCAAGATGTCTAAAAAGATTGTTTTTGAGGCTATTTATCGGGTAACCGCTTGGGGTTTAAGCGCGAAATTCCGAGGAAAACGGGGTTAATAGCCACTCGGGATCGGCCGTGATAAGTTCAGCGCACTTGATCCAAGCAGTCCAGTCTTTACAGATTATGGCCGCCCATGAACAAGTGGCGTTGCGTTTAGCGAAATCCGGTTTGATTCCGGTGCTGTCCCGCAACTGTAAAGGTCGAAAGATCTAAGCCAGGTCGCCTGGCGTGACGCCGAAAGTGTTATCCAACCTCGGAGGAAGGTTGGGCCTTTACGCGGAACCTTTCGTTTAATTGCCCCCTTTCTCCCTCAAAATCCTTGAGGGAGTTTTTTATGTTTAAAAGGTTTACTCGACCGATCGCTTTGATGGTCACAGCTTTATTGCTTGCCCCTCTGTCGCCAGTTAACGCAGCAGGCACAGCAACAAAATATCCATTAGTTATCTCATCTGGCGGATACACGACAACGATTGCCAAGAAACCAACTCGCATCATTTCACTTTCACCAAGTGCGACTGAATCGCTATTTGAAATTGGTGCTGGCAAACAAGTTTTGGCAGTTGACTCACTTTCGAATTTTCCTAAGTCAGCTCCGATTACTGAGTTGAGTGCATTTGAGCCAAATGTAGAAGCAATTGCTGCACTGAAGCCAGACCTTGTGGTCTTATCAGTTGATGCTATGAAATCACTGGTGGTTAAAGAAGCACTTGAGAAATTGAAGATTCCGGTATTGATGGAGAAAGCACCAGAGAACTTAGCTCAGGCATATAAAGGGATCGAAGTACTTGGCGCGGTCACTGATCACACATCAGAGGCCAAGAAAGTCACATTTAAAATGGCTGCCCTAATTAAATCGATTCTCAATCGAGCGAAAAGAACCGTCAAAATAACTTTCTTCCACGAACTCGATAACACGCTTTATTCAGTAACTTCGGAAACTTTCATCGGTAAGGTCTACAAGGACTTTGGCCTGATTAATATCGCCGATAAGGCTGCCGGGGCTGATTCTTATGGCTATCCGCAGCTTTCGGCTGAATATGTATTAAAAACTGACCCCGACATTATCTTCTTGGCCGATGCCGAATACGGTGAAAGTCCAGCAACTGTAAGAGCTCGAGCTGGCTGGTCAGGTATTACCGCCGTTACCAAGAAGAATGTTTTTGCGCTACCAAACGATATTCCTTCTAGATGGGGTCCACGCTTGGTTGATTTCTATCGCACTGTTGCTGCAGCCCTTACTAAGGTGAAGAAATAAATAAATGAAGAAGAATCAGATCGATCGTGTGTGGCGCTGGCAGATCACTGCCAGCGCTGCTGCGGCGTTACTGATTGCTTGCTTACTTGGCGTGGGCTTTGGCCCAGTTAATTTGAATTTCGGATCCATCATCAGAACGTTATTAGGTTTACCTAATGGCTTAGAAAACGAAGATCGCACCTTGTTGCTTGAATTGCGGTTACCGCGAGTTGTATTAGGAGCGCTAGTTGGTGCAGCTCTTGCAACAAGCGGTGCGGTTTACCAGAGTGTTTTTAGAAACCCCCTAGCTGATCCATATTTGCTTGGTGTCGCATCTGGTGCGGGCCTAGGTGCAACGATTGCGATTACCAATGGTGGCGGAGACTTACACGCCCTGTTGCCTATCTTTGCGTTTCTAGGGGGAGTACTTGCAGTTGCTGCGACTTTCTTAGTTGCAGGTAGATTATTTGCTGATCCAAGCACTTTGTTATTGGCAGGCATTGCAGTTGGCTCTTTTGCAACGGCGTTCCAAACTTATCTGCAACAACGCAACAGTGCTGCCTTGCGTCCGGTTTATTCCTGGATTTTGGGCGAGTTAACAGTTGCTAACTGGGATGTAGTTAAGTGGGCTGGCTTTTATATTCTCATCGCCTTATTTGTTTTAATCCGTATTTCCAAAGTACTCGATGCTTTGATGCTAAGTGATGAAGAGGCTTATTCGCTAGGGGTTTCACCTCAGAAAATCCGTATGATCGCCGTTGCTGCAGCCACTCTAGCAACCGCAACAGCAGTATCTGCCAGTGGTCTAATCGGCTTCGTTGGAATCGTGGTTCCGCACCTAGTTAGAGGGCTAACTAAACGGGCCACAAACCGTTCGCTACTTTCAATCGCATTTGTTGGTGCTGCGTTTCTAGTCATTGCCGACCTTGGTGCACGCACACTACTTTCACCAGCAGAGCTTCCTATTGGCGTCATTACCGCATTCGTGGGTGCGCCATTTTTCTTATTCGTTCTACGAGCCCGCAATCGAGGTAGCCAGTGATTAATATCGAAAATCTTTCAGTGCGTTTTGATAAGGCTGAAGTTCTGCAATCAATTAATTTAGATATCCCAGGAGGAACCTGGAGCTGTTTAGTTGGTCCTAATGGCGCTGGCAAAACGACGTTGCTACGCACAATGCTTGGAATGCAACCGTACTCAGGTTCG
>JBILOR010000164.1:0-2616 GCA_044374325.1 Candidatus Planktophila sp. | reverse complement strand
GATAAAAAGACCATCGAAAAGACAATTAGCGCTCGCGCTAAATCTGCCGCAATCATTACTTGTTTGCGCGGCAATCGATCAGTCCAAACGCCAGCAAATGGCGCACCTATAACCGATGCCAAAATGCGTGACCCTAGAATCAAACCAAGAGTTGTTGCGTTTCCACCTTGATCAATAACGGTGACTGCAAGTGCAATTGGAAAAGCTGATGCACCCAAAACAAAGATCGTCGTGGAAAACCAAAAGAGACGGTATCCCGGATACGACCAAAGGGATCCCGCCTCAGTTAGTTTTGCAATACTGCTCTTTATTCCGCTAAACACATTGCCTAACCTATTACATGTGCTTGCAATAAACCTACTTGCTTACGCTTGTGGCTTTGCCTTACGACTTTCGAGAACTTGATCGATAAGACCGTACTCAACAGCTTCAGCAGCAGTAAGAATCTTGTCACGTTCAACATCGGCTGTTACTTCAGCGATAGTTTTATTTGAGTGACGAGAAATCAACTCTTCTTGCATCAAGCGAATACGCATGATTTCAGCTGCCTGAATTTCGATATCAGATGCTTGTGCGTAATCACCTTGCGCAAATGGCTGGTGAATCAAAATACGTGAGTGCTCAAGTGCATAACGCTTGCCTTTTGCACCAGCCGCCAAAATAACTGCAGCAGCTGAAGATGCTTGACCCAAGCAAATTGTCATTACATCTGGGCGAACGAATTGCATGGTGTCATAAATTGCAGTTAGCGCAGTGAAAGAACCACCAGGTGAGTTGATGTAAATCATGATGTCGCGATCTGGATCCATTGACTCAAGGGTTAGCAACTGAGCCATTACATCGTTTGCGACGGTGTCATCAATTGGTTGACCCAAGAAAATAATGCGCTCTTCGAATAACTTTGTATAAGGATCTAGGCGCTTGTAACCGTAAGCGGTCTTTTCTTCAATGGTTGGAAGAACGTAGCGGCTAGTAATCTCATTTACCTTATTGTTGTTCATGCTGTTCCTCCGCTACCTGAAACTTGACCGGCTGATCGAACTACTTGATCAACGAAGCCATATTCCTTTGCTTCATCTGCTGTAAACCAATTGTCGCGATCAGAATCGAGGGTAATTTTCTCGACAGTCTGGCCAGTGTGCTGAGCAATAATTTCAGCCATGATCTTTTTAGTTGCAGCCATTTGTTCAGCTTGAATACGAATATCTGTTGCAGTACCGCCGATACCACCGAGTGGTTGGTGCATCAAGATACGTGAGTGTGGCAACGCATAACGCTTTCCAGGTGCACCCGCAGTTAACAAGAACTGACCCATAGATGCAGCCATTCCCATACCAACTGTTGCAATGTCATTCTTTACATATTGCATGGTGTCGTAGATCGCCATACCTGCAGTTACTGAGCCACCAGGTGAGTTGATGTAAAGATAAATATCTTTTTCAGCATCTTCAGCGGCAAGTAATAAAATTTGCGCACAAATTGCATTGGCCATCTCGTCGCGAACTTCGCCGGTTAAGAAAATAATTCGTTCGCGTAGTAAGCGGGCATAAACCTGATCGTCTAGCGCACCTGGACTTGCGTGCGAAGAGCGAGCGGTTATCTCGCTAGTTTGCGGGTTTTGTAAATCCACTGACAGCCTCCTGTTTATTGCGTGTATTGACCTTAACAATTTAAGGCGCAGAATGCTTCCCTAATTCGGACAAATCCTGCGTAGATCGGCCGTGTTCGCTTACAGCAGAGCGATTATTCAGCGGCCTCTTCAGAAATAGCTTCGCCAGCCTGCGGACGAAGTGCCTCTAGATCGATGATGTTGCCAGATGCATCCTTGATTGTGATGCGACCCAATACGCCGGCAAGTGCCTTCGAGCGAGCAACTTCAGATACCAATGTGGCGATCTGACCTTGCTTCTGAAGTTCCTGAGCAAATTGCTCTGGTGCCATTCCGTAACGCTGTGATTGGCGAACTAAATACTCAGTTAGTTCCATCTCGTTGACTTCTACGGACTCGGCCTTAACGATTGAATCAAGCAAGAAATCAGACTTAATCGAGGTACGAACTTCTAGATCAACTTCAGCGCGGTGAGCTGCATCTTCTAGGCGACCTTCAGGCTCAAGATGAGCATTTACTTCATCTTCAACTAACTTATCTGGAACTGGAATCTCAAGATCTGTAATCAACTTTTCAAGAAGTAGGTCGCGCGCTTGTGCGCCTTGTTCCATCTTCTTTAAGCGATCAAGGCGTGTAGCTGTATCTGCCTTTAACTCTGCCAAAGTATCGAACTCACTTGCAAGTTTCGCGAATGCATCATCGATCTCAGGAAGGATGCGCTCTTTAACAACCTTTACTGCAACATCAACATCGCCAGTTTCACCATCAGCTTGACCAACTAGTTGAGTATTAAAAGTCTTGGTATCTCCAGCTGATAATCCAACAAGAGTTGCATCAAGACCATCAATCATGCGGTTTGAACCAACTTCGTAAGAAATATCAGATGCTTTTCCGCCATCAATTTCTTCGCCGTTAATCTTTGCTAACAAGTCAATTGTTACAAAGTCGCCATCTTTCGCAGCGCGTTCAACAGTTGTAAGAGTTCCGAAACGCTTTGCTAGTTCATT
>JBILOR010000163.1:0-2633 GCA_044374325.1 Candidatus Planktophila sp. | reverse complement strand
GGACCATTTAAAATCTGATGCATAAAAGAGAGTGCGATTGCTGCGTAGGTGGAAATGTGAATAAGCCACCAAGTTTCGTAACTCAATTTCGCTCGAGCTTTTTTATATGAAGTAATGCCAGCAGTGATCATGAAGATGAATCCAGCTAGTGCTGCCCACATCCAACTAAAAGTTGTCAGAATGCTCCAAAATTCACTAATAAGTTTCTCTTGGAATTGACCAGCATAACCAATTGTGATCATCACTACGTGATACGCAATTAAGTAAAGTGACCAAGGTCCAAGTTTTCGGTGCCAAGTTACTAAGCGATCGTGGCCAACACCGCGCTCGACCCATGGAATTCGAGCGACCAGAAGAATTCCAAGGAGTGCAAAGTAGGTTCCGATTAGTGCAGCAAAACGAGAAATCGTTTGCAAAATTGGATAGAACGAAGCGATATCTGATTTACGCATTGTGGTTAGTTCAAGCGCAACTGTTAGGCCTAAACCCAGCCCAGTTAGCAGTGCCGCCCAATCAGTACCGGCGGCGCTGAACTTGCGTACAGATATTCGATTCATAGGTGCACTTAACTCCTCTTTCCTGAGAATTATCTGGAAGTTAGTTGAGTGCCAGGTCTGATTATTCCGAACAGAAAAGCGCTGATTTAGGCGTAAATCCGGTTAATAGGTAGCGATCTACCGCCGAATCCACGCAAGTTGAGCCACGTCCGTGACCTGTGTGGCCATCGCCATCGAGGGTAATCAAAATCGAGTCCTCGAATATCTTAGCTAGCGATTGTGCCCATTTGTATGGAGTTGCTGGATCCCTAGTTGTTCCGACAATCAAAATTGGTGTTGTTTTCAAGCTCTTAATTTTAACTTGTTCCACGCTGCTCAAGTTTGGAAAATAACGACAGGCTAAACCGGCATAGGCCAAGTACGGACCAAAAATTGGCGCTTTATCAGCTAACTCAACTGCGTCTTTTTTGAATGTCGAAACAGTTTCTATTTCATTCTGATCTAGGCAACTAATTACCTGCAACGCGTCATTTTCATTACTTAAGTATTTGCCATTTTCTTGGCGGCCAGCATATTGGTCGGCCAACAAAAGAAAGCTTTCTCCGTTACCAAGTTTTGACTCGTTAAAGGCGGCACGCAAGATAGGCCAATCTGTTTCACTGTCGTATAAAGCTGATGCGATGCCAAGTAAAACTAAACCTTCAGTAACTTCACGACCAGATTTACTTTCAAGTGGCGTGATTGCCGTCTTTGCTAGTAATTCATTTATTTGTAGTCGTGCTGATCGTAAATCACCTGTTAAAGCACAAGAACTACTTATCAAACAATTGCTAATGAACGCATTAAGTGCTGATTCAAAACCGATTGCTTGGCCAAGTACGGCTTCACTATTATTACTATTCGGATCAACTGCACCATCTAATACAAAGCGACCTACTTTGTCCGGAAATAATTTGGCAAATAAAGTACCAAGGTAGGTGCCATATGACTTACCTAAGAAGTTCAACTTTTCATCGCCTAGCGCAGAACGTAAAATCTCTAAATCGCGGGCACTATTTAAGGTGCTGTAGTTGATTAGATGCTCGGTATTTTCTGAGCACTTAGCAAAATAATCTCGCGCATCGCTTATAAATAACGCAAACTCTGCTTCATCATCAGGTTTCGGATCTGCCGCAAAACTCGCATCAGTTTCAGCATCGTTAAGACATTTAATCGCGGCACTTTCGCCGACTCCGCGGGGGTCAAAACCGACGATATCGAAGCGTTCTAGAATCTCTGGGCTGACTATGTATTCAGCGTTATATGCGTAATCAACCCCTGATGAGCCTGGCCCACCTGGGTTTACGACCAATGAGCCAATTCGGCGCTCTTGATCTAGCGCTTGATAGCGCAGTAAAGATAATGAAAAAGCGCCTACCGATAAATCTGCGTAGTCAATCGGAACTAACAAGGATGAGCATTGGTAATTTCCATAACAATCACGCCATTTAAGTTCTTGAGTTTGGTATTCAGAGAGGGAAGAAAGGGGTTCGGATACTGAAGAAGCACAACTTGTTAAAAGCAATATCGAAGTGAGTACTACTGCAATCCTTTTTAAAATCATGCTTGAGCTAGTTGGCACATGAGCGCCTCTAGCGTTAGCAGCGGAGCTGCGTTATGACTTAAGTTATTGCGAGCGGACATAATCGCATCTATCTTTAAAACAGTTTTTGCCGCCGGAATTCGCTCCGCCATCTTAGAAATATCTGAGGCAAACTCTTGATTAATTAGCGCACCCTGGGTGCCAGATTGAAGAAACATTACATCGCGATACAAAGTTGCAATATCTATTAGAGCACCATCTATTGAATCTCTAATCATTCGAGTGGTGCGAGACTTCTGTTCTTTCTCTAAATCTTTAATTGCTTTTGAGCCGCCAGTTGCCATCCCACGTCCAGTTGCTCCCTTGCCCCAGGCTTCAGCTAATTCTGCGCTCTCTTTTTCATCTCGAGCACTCGCGGCAACTTCAGCTTCCTCGGTGGCTAAATTTAAAATAGTTTCAGCAGCTTTAAATGCAGACGCGATATCGTTAATTTGCATTGGCAACTTAATGATTGTATTTCGGCGATTTCGAATAGTTTCATCACTTGCTAGATA
>JBILOR010000162.1:0-2641 GCA_044374325.1 Candidatus Planktophila sp. | reverse complement strand
CACAATCGCGAAGTTCTAACCACAATTCTGGAAAAGTATCCGGAAGATGTTTTCGAAACCATCATTGCAAAAACAATTCGTTTCCCTGAAACAACTGTGGTCGGCGAACCAATCACGACATATGCCAGCTCATCAGGTGGCGCCAATTCATACCGACGTTTAGCCCGTGAACTAATTGCCCGAGGAGGCGCCCGATGACCCGTAGAGCTAGCTTGCCTGGTGCCGATGAACTATTTCGCACCAACTCCCCTGCCTTAAGTGCAGTCCGACAGAGCGCACCAGAACCAGTTGTTGAAGCACCAACCACTTCAGTAGCGCCAACTCGTTCGTCGAGTAAGAAAGGCGTCCGCTCAATTCCTCGACGCCGAGTTACAGCAGTTGAGAAGTCACCAAGTGGTCGCGAACGCCATGATGAAAAAATTACCGTTTACCTATCAGCAGACGAACTTTTTGACCTAGATCAAGCTCGCTTAATGCTTCGCGGAGATCTTGGTTTAGCTGTCGATCGCGGTCGCATAGTTCGCGAATCAATTGCGGTAATCGTGGCTGATCTTGAAGCTAAAGGCGATCAGAGCATTCTTGCTCGTCGCTTACGCAATCAATAAGCGCTTACTGAACTCAGCTTTCTAGCGCGCTCTAGGGTGTGCTGAACTATAACTTTCGCGAATTTTATCGATCGTGATCAGCGTATAAATCTGGGTTGTGGTAACTGAAGCGTGTCCCAATAACTCCTGGACTACACGAATATCAGCGCCACCATCTAGTAAATGTGTCGCGTAAGAATGACGAAAGACGTGCGGCGAAACCTTGCTCGTTATCCCTGCTCGCTCAGCAGCCGTAAGCACGATCTGCCAAGCGCTCTGTCGAGAGATACGCGTTCCTTTTTGATTTAAGAAAAGTGCGCCATTCATCGAGCTCTCTTTGCGACCAGATTTAGCTGCCAGATCAGGCCGAGTGCGAACTAAATAATTATCGATCGCAGCTACTGCAAATTTTCCCAACGGAACTATGCGTTCCTTGCCACCTTTGCCACGTACTCGCAGAGTCGTAATTTCGTCACCATTCAAATTAGATTTAGCAAAGTCGCTCAAATTGATGCCGATCACTTCACTTACTCGAGCTCCAGAACTATAGAGAAGTTCCAGCATTGCATGATCGCGCAATGAAATAACATCACCTTCGCGGAGCCCAGCATCGATTAGCGACGTGACTTCGGAAACCGTCAGCGCTTTAGGTAAACGCCTGGCAGATTTATTGTGAGAAATTTCAGTAGTCGGGTCCACAATTCCGTGTTCGCGATTCTGGTATTTGTAGAACGTTCGTACTGCACTCATAATTCGATTAATACTTGCAGGGGCTAATTCATTAGCTTTTAGCGAACTTTCAAACGTAGTTATATCCGAACTAGTTACCGAGTTTGTATCAACGGACTCTGCCTCAAAGTACTCAACTAGTTTTCGGAGATCGCGTTCGTAAGCTGCAATTGAATTCGCAGCAAGACCTCGCTCGATCCGTAGGTGATCGAGGAAGCTATTAACCGATTGGCGAAAACTCATAGCCATGAGCCTGAGCTACGGCTTGATAGCGCACTTTTCCACCACTGATATTAAGCCCTTTCGCTAGTGCCAAATCTTTTGCGATCGCGTTTTCCCAGCCCAAGTTAGCTAGCGCTAGCGTGTATGGCATCGTCGCATTGGTTAACGCATAAGTCGAAGCAACTGGAACTGCGCCGGGCATATTGGCAACGCAATAGAAAATAGAGTTGTGAACTTTAAAAGTTGGTTCAGCATGAGTAGTTGGTCTTGAATCTTCAAAGCATCCGCCTTGATCAATTGCAATATCAACTAGAACTGACCCGTGCTTCATGCGTGAGACCAGTTCGTTGCTTACCAGCTTAGGTGCTTTAGCGCCGTGAACTAGAACTGCACCAATAACCAAGTCAGCTTGTAGCACTTCACGTTCGATCGAAGCATGCGCAGAGAACAAAGTTTTAATGCGGCCACCATAGATTGAATCAATCTCCTGCATTCGAGAGATCGAGCGATCAAGCACAGTGACATCAGCGCCCATTCCCATGGCGATGACAGCGGCATTTAGACCAGCAACTCCCCCGCCGATTACAACAACTTTGCCTGGTGCAACTCCAGGTACGCCGGCAAGAAGAACGCCACGACCACCATTTGGTTTCTGTAATGAATACGCACCAACCTGAGTTGCCATACGTCCGGCAACTTCGCTCATTGGAGCGAGAAGTGGCAACTGGCCCTCTCTCTCTACCGTTTCATAAGCGATTGCGACACAGCCGCCAGCGATGAGGGCATCGGTACAAGGTTTTGAAGCCGCCAAGTGCAAGTAGGTAAAGAGTGTGTGGTGAGACTTGATTCGTGCATACTCAATCTCAATAGGTTCTTTAACTTTCAAAATCAGTTCAGCTGTGTTCCAAACTTCATCGGCAGTTTCCAAAATCTTCGCGCCATGAGCTACAAAGTCGGCGTCAGTAATTGCTGAACCTAGACCAGCGCCGGCTTCAATAAATACTTCATGCCCGGCACGAACTAACTCGCTAACCCCATCAGGTGTAATCGCAACTCGGGACTCGTGGACTTTGATCTCTTTTGGTATACCAACCTGCATGGCTAAT
>JBILOR010000161.1:0-2661 GCA_044374325.1 Candidatus Planktophila sp. | reverse complement strand
CCCATAGTTAACATGCCATGTGCGATGACATCGGGTAGTCCAACCGATTTAGCAAAAGCTTCATCTTGATGAATTGGGTTCTGATCGCCACTGGCATCGGCATATCGCTTAAGCAGTTCGCGATCGATTTTAAAAATACGTTCTTGCATCATGCGCGCACCACAATCGTGCACCAATTTGTGCAAACAATTTCATCGCCGTTACGTAAATCAGATTTGACGTTAATAAACTCATTGCCGGCAGCTACTCGATAGCTTTCAATTGTGGCATCACAAGTTAAAACATCACCCGCGACAATTGGCCGGTGGATTTCAAATTTCTGATCGCCGTGAACTACACGTTCCCAGTTAATTCCTACTTCGGGGCCGGTGAGAATTTGTTGCAATTGATCGAGCGAAGTGCGAATTGAGAAAGTTGGCGTCGCGACAGAAAAATCAGTCTCGCCAAAGACAGCAGCAAAATTGGTGATTTCAGATTGCGAAATAGTTGTTGAATTTGCACCGTTGAAGGTGCGCCCGACCGAATCGGGGCTGATCATTAGCGAGTTTCGCGGTGAAGTGTTGAAGACTTGCAACGTGGACAGAACTTCTTTAGTTCCATGCGGTCTGGATCGTTGCGGCGGTTCTTCTTCGTAATGTAATTGCGCTCTTTGCAATCTACGCAGGCCATGGTGATCTTTGGACGAACGTCCGCGCTCTTACTTGCCATGGTGATGCTCCTTTATAGATGTGCTGCACTAGTTAATTGAGAGGGCTAGGTTACCTGAGCCTGCTCAATGCGCGAAATTCACGCTTGTTTTGAAGATGTAAAACGGTCGTACTAGTAGCGGGAGCGGGATTTGAACCCACGACACAGCGATTATGAGCCGCTTGCTCTACCAAGCTGAGCTATCCCGCCAGGGATATGTGAACGGTAAAACACTTTCGAGCCCCCCACCGGAATCGAACCGGTGACCTTTTCCTTACCATGGAAACGCTCTACCGACTGAGCTAGGGGGGCGTTGATCAGTCCCTGAGCGTACAGGCTCAAACGGTAAATCGAAAAATGGTTCGTTATTGGGCGAAACCATACCTATTTATAGAGCGGGATCTAGCGCAATCTTGCCCGTCGTTTGGCGAGCCAGCATTGCCCGATGAGCATCGCCCGCTTGAGATAGCGGGAAGGTAGCGCCGATTACTGGGTGCAATTTTCCAGCAATTACTAATTGGAAAAGCTCGCTGATTACATCGTTCATTAACTCTTTATTGCCGAAACAATGTGAGAGCCAGAAACCAGTAATTGTTTTACTGCCACCCATTAACACCGCTGGATTAATCGATGAAGGTGGCGTGCGTGAAGCCATTCCGTAGGTAATCAATCGACCAAATGGCGCTAAGACCGCCAAACTCGCATCGAAAGTTTTTCCGCCCACCATTTCAAGAATCAAGTCAACGGGTTTGCCATCGTTAGCCGCCAACATGGCAGTAGCTAAATCTTCGACGTTGGCATCGATTGTTACATCGGCGCCGAGTTTTTTAGCCAGCACTTCTTTTTCAGAAGATGAAGTAACTGCAATTACCTTAGCGCCCCAAAGTTTGGCTAACTGAACTGCGATAGTTCCAACGCCACCAGCTGCAGCATGTATCACAACGCTCTCGCCAGCTTTAATGTGCCCAACTGTTTTCAAAATATGCCAAGCAGTGCTGCCTTGTACCAACATGCAAAGTGCTTGTTGATCAGAGACTCCAGTCGGGACTTCAATCATGGCGCGTGGATGCACAGCGGCTAATTGCGCATATCCCCCTGCACCAACCGGCGCTAACACTCGGCGACCATCGGCAGTTGTTCCAACAACTTCAATTCCCGGTACTAGCGGCAACTCTTGTTTAGATAAATAACTATTTTCGGTTTGATGAGTATCGGCGTAATTGATACCGATTGCAGTAACTGTAATTAGCTCTTCGCTACCTTTAAGTACCGGGTCAGCTAAGTCGAGATATTCCATTACTTCTGGGCCACCGAATTTGGTAATTTGAATTGCTTTCATTTAATTACTCCCCCACCGCAGCATTTAGATCAGCAACAATAATTTTATTCATTTGCAACATGGCATCCATGGCTGCCTTTGCTTTAACTGGGTCCGGATTTGAAAGTACTTCGCCCAGCCGCTTTGGCACGATCTGCCAAGACAACCCCCACTTATCCTTCAGCCAACCGCAGCGACTTTCTTCGCCGCCATCAGCCGTTAACGCATCCCAATACTTATCTACTTCGGCTTGATCGGCGCACTCCACAAAGAGTGAAATCGCTGGCGTGAATTCATAATGTGGTCCACCATTTAAGGCAAAGAATTCGCGACCAGCGACCGTAAAAGTTAGCGAGAAAACATCGCCGCTAACTGGGCTGCGATTTATATCTTTAATCTCAGAGTTTGGAATCAGTGAGGTATAAAACTCGGCAGCTGGTAGTGCATCTTTATCGAACCAGAGAAATGGCGTAACTGAAGACATGCGCTGAGCCTAACCCAGCCGCAAGCAGCCTGCGACTGCCTGCCCTTTGCAACTAGACACTTGCGCTGAAGGCTGATTACGCTTCGGCAGGTATTCGCAATGTATTTCCACCCCACGAAATGGAGCTAATGTGAAGAAGCAGACCAGTTTATTTTTAGCACTTGTAGTTGCG
>JBILOR010000040.1:0-9397 GCA_044374325.1 Candidatus Planktophila sp. | reverse complement strand
CTGCACGATCAAATTTATGTTGAAAAGCTTGGTCCAAACCGCGAACTAGTTATCAAAAACGTTGAAGCTGCTGCTCTTGCTGCGCTTCCAACCCATCAAATGAAGGGGTTGTTAGCGTAATGAGCAACGAAGAGCGCGGTTCTTTCGGAACTCACGGCACTGGCGATACTTCTGGTTATGGCGGATTAGTTCGCACTCAAGTAAATCCCGGCTCTACTGAGCGCCCATATGGCGGTTATTTTGATCAAGTAGCCGATGATTTAGAGCGTGCTTATCCGGATTTTGCTGATGCAATTGAGCGCGTAGTTGTTGATCGTGGCGAATTAACACTTCACATTAAACGCGAACGCTTAGTTGAAGTCTCACTAATTTTGCGTGATCGCCTTAAGTTTGAAAATTGTTTAGGCGTTAGCGGTGTTCATTATCCAACCGACACTAACCGCGAACTTCACGCCGTATATCCATTGCTTTCAATGACAAATAATCAACGCATCCGTCTTGAAGTAAGTGTTCCTGACTCTGATCCACACATTCCTTCACTTGTTGAAGTTTGGGCAGGCAATAACTGGAACGAACGCGAAACTTTTGACATGTTCGGAATAATTTTTGATGGTCACCCAGGACTAACTCGCATTTTGATGCCAGATGATTGGCAAGGACACCCACAACGTAAAGATTATGCACTCGGTGGAATTCCAGTTGAGTACAAAGGCGCAACTACTCCGCCACCTAATGAACGTAGGTCATACAAGTGAGCACATACGTAGATCCATACGCATCCTCTCGCGAAACCACCGAAGGAACTGTTTTCGCAGTTACCGGTGGCGATTGGGATTCGCTAGTTACTGAAATTGGTCAGGCGAAAGAAGAACGCGTTGTAGTAAATATGGGCCCACAACACCCTTCAACTCACGGTGTGCTTCGCTTAGTTCTAGAACTTGAAGGCGAAACTGTTACCGAAGTTCGATGCGGAATTGGTTACCTGCACACTGGAATTGAAAAGAACACTGAATATCGCAGCTGGACCCAAGGCGTAACTTTTGTAACTCGCATGGATTACTTGTCACCAATTTTCAATGAAACTGCTTACTGCTTAGGCGTTGAAAAACTTCTGGGCATCGAAGTACCAGAGCGCGCAGATCAGATTCGCGTGATGATGATGGAGTTCAATCGCATCTCTTCTCACATGGTTGCTCTCGGTACTGGAGCTCTCGAACTAGGCGCGCTTTCACCGATGATTTTCTGCTTCCGCGAACGCGAACGAGTTCTAGATATCTTCGAATTAGTTTCAGGTTTACGCATGAATATGGCCTATGTCCGCCCAGGTGGCGTAGCTCAAGACCTACCAAAGGGCGCTGTTGCCAAGATTCGCGAGACCGTTGCTGAACTTCGTAAAAACTTTAAAGATAACGAAAAACTTCTAGTTGGAAACTCAATCTGGATGAAGCGCACCGAAGGTATTGGCTATCTTGATCTAGCTGGTGCAACCACACTTGGAATTACTGGCCCAGTTCTTCGTTCAACTGGTTTGCCTTGGGATCTACGAAAGATGCAGCCATATTGTGGTTATGAGCAATACGACTTTGATGTTGTCACTGCTGATACTTGCGATGTTTATGGTCGCTTCTTAATTCGAATTGCTGAACTAGAACAATCACTTCGCATCATCGAACAAGCTTGTGACAAGTTAGAAAAATCTGAAGGCCAACCTGTAATGGTTGCTGATAAGAAGATCGCTTGGCCATCACAACTTGCCGTTGGTAATGACGGAATGGGTAACTCGCTCGATCACATTCGCGAAATCATGGGCGAGTCAATGGAAGCATTGATTCACCACTTCAAGTTAGTAACTGAAGGATTCCAGGTACCGGCTGGACAGGTTTATGTAGCAGTTGAATCGCCACGTGGTGAACTTGGCGTGCACTTGGTTTCAGATGGCGGCACTCGTCCGTATCGCGTCCACTTCCGCGAACCATCATTTAACAACTTGCAATCAACTTCTGCGATGTGTGAAGGCAGCATGGTTGCCGACATCATCGGCGCAGTTGCCTCTATTGATCCAGTTATGGGCGGAGTTGATCGCTAATGGCATATACCGATGATCAGTTAGCAGTGATGGAATCAATTATTGCTCGCTACCCACGTAAGCGTTCTGCGATCATGCCGTTGTTGCACTACAGCCAATCAATTACTGGCTATATCAATAATGAAGGCATCGAAATTATTTCTGAACTATTAGAGCTTGAGAATGCTGAAGTAACAGCAGTTTCGACTTTCTATACTCAGTACAAAAATCAGCCAGTAGGCGAGTACCACGTTGGTGTTTGCACTAACACGCTATGTGCGGTGATGGGCGGAGACGCTATTTTCGCTGGCTTGAAAGAGCACTTAGGTGTTGAAAATGATGGCGTTACAGCCGATGGCAAAGTTTCACTCGAGCATATTGAATGTAATGCAGCTTGCGATTACGCGCCTGTTGTTATGGCCAACTGGGAGTTCTACGACAATCAGACTGTCCAATCTTCTAAAGATTTAGTTGATTCAATGCGCAACGGAAATCCAAAGCCACCAACTCGTGGTCCAAATAAATTAGTTACTTGGAAAGAAGCATCTGCAGTTTTAGCTGGCGTTAACGATGGCTTAGCCAATGAAGGTGTTCAAGCTGGCGAACCAACTCTGCTTGGTTTGAAACTAAGCAAGGAAGGTAAGTAATGACAAAACTTGCGCCAGTGCTTTCTGCACATTGGGATGAAAAAGATTCATTTACGATTGAAGCTTATAAGCGACATGGTGGATACACCGCGTCTGCAAAAGCACTCGCAATGGATCCCGATGCGGTAATTCAACTTGTTAAAGATTCTGGTCTACGTGGTCGCGGTGGTGCTGGTTTTCCAACTGGTATGAAGTGGGGCTTTATTCCACAAGGTGATAACAAAGATCATTACTTAGTTGTAAACGCTGACGAATCAGAACCAGGTACTTGCAAAGATACGCCGCTTTTGATGGCTAACCCGCACGTACTTATTGAAGGTTGCATAATTGCAGCGCATGCGATTCGTGCAAAGCACGCTTTTATTTATATTCGTGGCGAAGTTACTCACGTAGTTCGTCGACTGAACCAAGCAATTGCAGATGCCTATGCGGCAGGTTATCTAGGTAATGGCGTTGAGTTAGTTCTGCACGTTGGTGCAGGTGCTTATATTTGCGGCGAAGAAACTGCTCTCCTTGATTCACTTGAAGGTTTCCGCGGACAACCACGTCTGCGTCCACCTTTCCCAGCAATTGCTGGTTTGTACGCCCGCCCAACGGTTGTAAATAACGTTGAATCAATTGCTTCAGTTCCTGCGATTATTGCGAACGGCGCTGAGTGGTATCAATCAATGGGTACTGAAAAGAGCAAAGGAACCACGCTTTATTCACTCTCTGGCCACGTAGCTAACCCAGGGCAATTCGAAGCACCACTCGGAATCACTTTGCGCGAAATTCTTGAACTTTCAGGCGGAATGCGTAAAGGCCACAAATTGAAGTTCTGGACTCCGGGTGGATCATCAACTCCACTATTTACTGATCAGCACCTCGATGTGCCACTTGATTACGAAGGTGTAGCTGGTGCCGGCTCAATGTTGGGTACAAAAGCACTTCAAATATTTGATGAAACTACCTGTGTAGTCCGCGCGGTATTGCGTTGGACTGAGTTTTACAAGCATGAATCTTGCGGAAAATGCACACCATGTCGCGAAGGCACTTGGTGGTTAGTACAGATTCTGCGCGATCTTGAAAACGGTAAAGGCTCTGAAGCAGATCTAGCGAAGTTGTTAGATCTTTGCGACAACATCATGGGGCGTTCTTTCTGCGCACTTGGCGATGGTGCAACAAGCCCAATTACTTCTTCAATTAAATATTTCCGTGACGAGTACATCGCTCACGTAACAAATGGTGCTTGTCCATTTGATCCAATTGCCAGCACGCTATTTGAAGGAGCTGATGCATAGTGACTCCAGATACCGATGTAATCGTTGAGCAAATAACTTTAGTTATCGATGGTTTTGAAGTAACTGTTCCTAAAGGCACTTTAGTAATTCGCGCCGCTGAAAAACTTGGAATTCAGATCCCACGTTTCTGTGATCACCCATTACTTGATCCAGTTGGTGCATGTCGTCAATGTTTAGTTGATATCGAAATTAATGGCCGTGCATTTCCAAAGCCACAGGCTTCATGCACAATTCCAGTAGAACCAGGCATGATTGTTAAAACTCAATTAACTTCGCCAGTTGCGGATAAGGCGCAAAAAGGCGTGATGGAGCTATTGCTAGCTAACCACCCACTTGATTGCCCAGTCTGCGACAAGGGTGGCGAGTGCCCATTGCAAAACCAAGCAATGAGCAACGGAAATCCAGAGATGCGCCTAGATGGCGTAAAACGTACATTTGAGAAGCCAGTTGCGATTTCATCCTCTGTTCTGCTTGATCGCGAACGTTGTGTGCTTTGTGCGCGCTGTACTCGTTTCTCAGATCAAATAGCCAGCGATCCATTCATTACCTTGAACGAACGTGGCGCGCTGCAACAAGTTGGAATTTACGAAGAAGATCCATTTAAATCTTATTTCTCTGGAAACACTGTTCAAATTTGTCCAGTAGGAGCACTTACCGGGACTTCATACCGTTTCCGTGCTCGCCCGTTTGATTTAGTTTCAACGCCATCTGCTTGCGAACATTGCGCATCGGGTTGCGATCTTCGCACCGATGTTCGTCGTGGCAAAACACTTCGTCGCTTAGCTGGCGATGATGCTGAAGTTAATGAAGAGTGGAACTGCGACAAGGGTCGCTGGGCTTTTAAATATGTAACCGCAACTGATCGTTTAACTGTGCCACAGATTCGCAACGAAAAAGGCGAACTAGTTACTGCCTCTTGGCCTGAAGCAATTTCGGCAGCCGCTGCTGGCCTCAGCCGAGGTGCTGCAGTTCTAGTTGGCGGTCGAGCGACTTATGAAGATGCATATGGTTATAGCAAGTTTGCTCGCGTAGCTCTTGGCACAAACGATATTGATTTCCGTTCCCGTATTTCATCCGACGAAGAACGTGAATTTTTAGCTGCTCGCGTAGTTAACAACAACACCACTTATCGCGACATTGATAAGGCTGATCATGTTCTTCTAGTTGGCTTTGAACCTGAAGAAGAATCGCCAATTGTTTTCCTACGCATTAATAAGCAATTCAAGAAACGCGCGCTGAAGGTGACTTCAATCGGCAGCAAAGAGTCAATCGCCGTAGAAAAACTAAGCGCTAACTTCATTTGTGTGCAGCCTGGCCAAGAGGCAGCTGCACTAGCTACTCAAGAGCTAACTGGTAAGTCAGTGATTTTGGTAGGCGAGCGCGCTGCGGAAAGTGCTGGATTATTAAGCGCTGCGGCTGCGTTAGCTGAACGCACTGGCGCGAAGTTGGCCTGGATTCCTCGTCGCGCGGGTGAACGTGGCGCTCTTGCAGCTGGTGCCATTGGCAATTTGTTGCCTGGTGGTCGCCCAGTTTCTGATGCAGCAGCTCGAGTTGATATTGCATCTCTCTGGAACGTTGATTCACTACCAAGTGAGATTGGCCGCAGCGCTGATCAGATCATCACTGATGTAAACAACGAAAAAATTAAAGCGCTATTAGTTGGTGGCGTAGATCCGCTTGATGGCCCTAACCCAGCCGCAACAATTGCAGCACTTGAAAAAGCATTTGTAGTTTCACTCGAGCTCGCCAATAGCGAAGTTACTAAGTACGCCGATGTGATCTTGCCAGTTGCTGCGATCACTGAGAAGAGCGGATCATTTCTTAACTGGGAAGGTCGCCCTCGCCAGTTCGACACTGCAGTCGAATCGCTAAACCGAAGTGACCTAAGAATCCTTTCCATGATTGCCGATGAGTTGGGTCATTCCATTTCTCTCGGCACAGTTGCCAATGCCGCAAAAGAAATTGCTTCGATTGGAAACTGGGATGGCGCATCAGTTGCCACACCAAACGTTTCGGCCGCGAGCACGCACTCAGTAACTGGCGACCAAGCTGTACTTACTTCTTGGCGCCGTTTGCTGGATCTCGGAACTCTGCAAAAGGGCGAAGAGAATTTAGCTGGTACAGCTCGTCGCACAGTTGCTGTGATTTCACCAAAGCGTGCAGCAGCCCTCGGAGTTGTTGACGGCGATCTGTTAAGAATTTCAAATGACAATGGCTGGGTAATGTTGCCAGCCCTAGTTGAAAATATTCATGACGATGCAGTGTGGGCACCGCGGAATTCTGCCGGATCTCAACTGCTTGCCAATTTAGGGGTCGCGCATAATTCAGTAGTAACGGTGGTGAAAGCATGACAAACGCTCAATTAATCGCAAACGATCCAGGCTGGCTAATCGGCGTAAAAGCCCTATTGGTCTTTGCTTTATGCGTACTTCTAACCCTTATGTCAGTGTGGGGCGAACGTCGTTTAGTTGCACGAATGCAACAGCGACTTGGGCCTAACCGCGTTGGTCCTTTCGGCTTAATTCAATCTCTAGCCGATGGCGTTAAGTTAGCCCTAAAGGAAGATTTGATTCCGGCTGCTGCTGACAAAATCGTATTCATTGTTGCACCAATCATCAGCGTAACTACTTGCTTTATGTCTTTTGCAGTTATTCCGTTCTCTGGTCAAGTTACCTTGTTTGGAAAAGTTACTGCGATGCAGTTAACCGATATTCCAGTTGGCGTTCTCTATGTTTTATCAATTGCCTCAATTGGCGTTTATGGAATTGTGTTAGCCGGTTGGTCATCTGGTTCTACTTACCCACTTCTCGGCGGATTGCGTTCAAGTGCCCAAGTAATTTCCTATGAAATCGCGATGGGACTTTCATTAGTTGCGGTCTTTATTTATGCCGGCTCAATGTCTACTTCAGAAATTGTCGCAGCACAGCAACAGTGGTGGTACGCAGTAGTTCTATTCCCATCATTCATCATTTACGCAATATCAATGGTGGGTGAAACTAACCGTGCACCGTTTGACTTAGCAGAAGCTGAAGGCGAATTAGTTGGTGGTTTCCACACTGAGTATTCATCACTTAAGTTCGCACTCTTCTTCTTAGCTGAATATGTGAACATCATTGCGGTTTCAGCGCTTGCGACAACCTTATTCTTGGGTGGCTACAAAGCACCTCCAGGTCTCGGCTTCACTGAAGCTTGGCTGGGTGGCTGGTTCACTATGGTCTGGTTCTTCGCCAAAGTTATTCTCTTCTTCTTTGTATTCGTCTGGTTGCGTGGCACATTGCCTCGTATGCGTTATGACCAGTTCATGCAATTTGGTTGGAAAGTTTTGATTCCGGCTTCATTGGCCTGGATCATGATCGTGGCTACATTGCGCGTTCTTTCGCTAAATGAGGCGCCAAGAACCGCCACAGTTGCCTTTGCTAGCGCTGTGGTGCTTCTGGTTATGTTGGTTAATTTCGGTTTCGAAAACGCCAAGAATAAGAAGAAGAACGCGCCTTTTGCCGAAGTAACTGAACCAGAATTCGCAGTTCCAGAACTGCCAATCAAGGTGTCAACCATCAATGTTTCAACTGGCAAGAAAGGAGATCAATAATGTCTGAGCACATCGAACCGATGAATAAGAAAGAGATCTCCGTAAACGATGTTGAGTTTGCACAGATCGAACAAAATGGACCAAAGAGCCTATTCAGTCAGATGCAAGGTTTCTGGGTTACTTTCGCAACGATGTTTAAGAAAGTAAACACAGTTAACTATCCAGAAGTTAAAGAACCAACTGCAGAACGTTTTCATGGTCGCCATCAACTTAACCGTTATGACGACGGGCTAGAAAAGTGCATTGGTTGTGAATTATGTGCGTGGGCATGCCCAGCAGATGCAATCTATGTTGAAGGTGCTGCTAACACCGATGAACATCGCATGTCTCCAGGTGAGCGTTACGGTCGGGTTTATCAGATCAATTATTTGCGTTGCATTTTCTGCGGCCTCTGCATCGAAGCTTGTCCAACTCGTGCGCTTACGATGACTAATGAATACGAGTTAGCTGATGAAACTCGAGCAAAGCTAATTTTTGAAAAAGATGATCTATTGGCGCCACTTCGTGCAGGAATGTTGATGCCTCCGCATCCGATGTATCCAAATACGACAGATACCAATTACTACAAGAACGAGATTAAGAGTTCGCATCCGTCACAGGAGGTCAACAATTGATTAATTACGCTCTTGAGTTAGGCCAAACTGCAAAACCTGAAGCAGTTATGTTTTATATTTTGGCTCCATTGGCCGTTGCCGCAGCAATCGGCATGCTGACCGTGAAAAAAGCGGTTCATTCAGCCATCTTGCTCGCATGGGTAATGGTTACCTTGGCTATCTTCTACATAGCCCAGGGCGCTGCTTTCCTAGGCGTTGTTCAGATCGTTGTTTATACCGGCGCCGTAATGATGCTCTTCCTATTTATTTTGATGTTAGTTGGCGTTGATTCATCGGAGTCGCTAACCGAAACCATCAAGGGTCTGCGCTGGATTGCAATTACCGCATCCATTGGCTTTGGCGGTCTATTGATTTCGCTATTAGGTCGCGCCACTTTAGGTCGCCCTGCAACGGGTTTAACTGATGCGAATTCTGACGGAAATGTTGAAGGTTTGGCACAGTTAATTTTCAGTGATTATGTGTTCCCGTTCGAAGTTATTTCAGCACTTCTAATTACTGCAGCCGTTGGCGCCATGGTTTTGGCACATCACGAGCGAACAGTGAAGCGAGTTTCACAACGCGAACAATCGCAAGCGCGTTTCCGCTCTGGTTCTCTAGCCGCAGCTGCTGGCTTACCCGGTCCCGGCGTATTCGCATTACATAATGCCGTTGACGTTCCGGCGTTATTGCCAGATGGAACTCCAGCGCCTTCTTCAATTTCTGCAACATTGAAAGCACGTGGCGATATGTTGGATTCAGCTCAATATCAATTAGATAAAAATGACAATGCTGCGGAGGACAAGTAATGAATTCCGCTAATTATTTGTACCTATCTGCGTTACTTTTCACAATTGGCGCGGTTGGTGTTGTTATTCGTCGCAATGCAATTGTTGTATTCATGTGTATTGAGCTAATGCTAAATGCGGCCAATTTATCTTTTGTAACTTTCTCACGAATCAATGGCAACTTAGAAGGCCAAGTAGTGGCTTTCTTCACCATGGTTGTTGCGGCGTGCGAAGTTGTAGTCGGTCTAGCAATTATTGTGACCATTTACCGTTCCCGTCGATCAGCATCAGTTGATGATGCCAACCTATTGAAGCGATAACGCCAATGACTTCAAACCTGATTGTTTATTTAATCGCGATTCCGTTGTTTAGCTCGGCCATATTGCTGCTAACCGGCCGCAAAGCCAATAAATGGGGCCATTTACTAGGTACTTTGGC
>JBILOR010000160.1:0-2688 GCA_044374325.1 Candidatus Planktophila sp. | reverse complement strand
CATGGCGCTATTGATTGTCATGATTACATCCGCTCCGGTGCGCTAACACCAAGTAGTTGTAATCCATTTTTCAAAGTCTGTTTAGTCGCTGCGCATAGCGCCGCGCGCGCTGAATGAACTGCAGCTGGTGGTTCATCGCCAAGTGGCAAGACTCGACAGTCGGCATAGAAGCCGTGATAAACGCCAGCGAGTTCTTCGAGATAACGCGCAACTCGATGCGGTTCGCGCAATTCAGCTGCGCTAGCAACAATTCGTGGGAACTGAGCCAGAGATCCAAGTAATTCGTTCTCGCGGTCATGAGATAGTTGAGCAGGATCAAAATTAGCTAGCTCACTGGAAATATTTAGTTCAGCGGCATTACGAAGCACAGCAGCAATTCGAGCATGTGCATATTGCACGTAGTACACCGGATTCTCATTGGTATTTGATTTCAAAATATCAACATCAAGAACCATTGGAGTTTCAACTGGATAGCGAATCAAGGTGTAGCGTGCAGCATCAACGCCAACTTTTTCAACTAGTTCTTCAAGGGTAATTATCGTGCCTGCGCGCTTGGAAAGTTTTACTTCTTCGCCGCCTTCCATGATCTTTACGAGTTGGCCAATCAAAACATGCACGTTGTACTCAGGATCATCTCCGGCACAAGCAGCAGTGGCTTTTAGGCGACCTACATATCCATGGTGATCAGCACCTAACATGTAGATACAGATATCAAAGCCGCGCTCGCGCTTATTGATGTAGTAGGCGGTATCCGATGAGAAATAGGTATAAGAGCCATCGCTTTTAATTAGTACGCGATCTTTGTCATCGCCATAATCAGTAGTACGTAGCCACGTGGCATCTTCTAATTCGAAAACATGGCCCTGCTTACGCAATTTATCCATGCCATGTTCAACTGCGCCACTTTCATGCAGCGTGCGCTCGGAGAACCAAACATCAAAATGAGTTCGGAAAGATTCTAGAACCCCTTGTTGTTGAGCAAGTTGTAATTTATAGGCGCGCTCGCGGAATTCAGTAGTACGTGCTTCGCCAATTAAATCCAAAATACTTTTATCTTGTGCAACTAAAGTTTTGGCGAGATCACCAATGTATTCGCCTTGGTAACCATTTTCGGGAATCGGTAAACCAAGTGCTGCGGCCTCGACGGAAGCACCGAATAAATCCATTTGGTTTCCGCGGTCGTTGATATAGAACTCTTGCGTTACTTTCGCGCCGGCTGCAGCGAGTACGCGACCGAGTGCATCGCCGACCGCTGCCCAACGAGTATGACCTAAATGAAGTGGGCCAGTTGGATTCGCACTAATAAATTCGAGGTTGATGCTTACGCCATTAAGCGAAATACCGTGACCGTACTTATCGCCTGCAGTTAAAATTGCCCGAACTAATTCGGCTTGGCTAGCACGATTCAAAGTTATGTTAATAAAACCTGGGCCAGCAATATCAACTGAAGTAATTGCATCAAGTGCGGTTAAATCGGCTGCGATTATTTTCGCTACTTCTTGCGGGGCGATGCCAGCTGCTTTTGCTAATTGCAACGCAATCGAAGTTGCGTAATCGCCATGGTCGCGATTTTTAGGCCGTTCGAGCCGAACGCTGGCGGGAACCTCGCCGGTGAAGGCACCCCTGGCGATAGCCTGCGCGACCACGCCCAAGATGTGCGCCTCAAGGGCGGTTTGCGCATCTTGCGTAGATTCGCTGGTGCTGATTTCTGGGCTCACCGCGCAAGGTTACCGTTACACCTATCTATCGTGCTTCTATCCCTTGGCTAACCCTATTTCCGCCCAGTATGCGTAAAGGGAGCCCAAGTTTTCGCTGGTTTTTTGGCGTTTTTCGCCAAGTTAACAGTTACCAAATTGTTAGCGACTAAGTGCCATATGTCCGTTTTCTCCTAGTGCGTTTTCTGAGAATTAGGTCTAGTTTCGGATCAGGTTTCATCCTCTTCATCTGGTTGAAAAAAGTTTCACCAGGGATGTGCCACCTTTCGAAAGGTTCCTATTTATGAAAAAGCGCCGTATTGCGTTCACTGCAGTAATTGCTGCAGTTGCAATCGCACTAACAGGTTGTTCAAGTAGCGACGAAGCCGCAGATGGTTTCGTTGGTGTAATCCTTCCTGATGCTGCTTCATCAGCACGTTGGGAAACAGCAGACCGTGGATTCCTACAAGCAGCATTCGATGCTGCTGGAGTTAAGGTCGATATCCAGAATGCAAATGGCGATAAGGCCGCATTCCAGACAATTGCTGATCAAATGCTTTCAGCTGGTGCCAAGGTTCTAATCATGGTTAACCTAGATTCAGATTCAGCTAAGGCTGTTCAGGATAAGGCTGCAGATCAAGGCGTTCCAACAATTGACTACGACCGTCTAACACTTAACGGTTCAGCTTCATACTACGTTTCATTCGATAACGAAGCAGTTGGTCGTCTACAAGGTGAAGGCATAAAGGCATGTCTAGATGCTGCTGGAAAGTCATCAGCTCGCATTGTTTACCTAAACGGTTCACCAACAGATAACAACGCAACACTATTCAAGGCTGGTTACGACTCAGTACTACGTCCATTGATCGATTCAGGTTCATACACCTTGGTTGACGATCAATCAGTTCCAGATTGGGACAACGTAAAGGGTGGAACAATCTTTGAGCAGATGCTGTCAAAGGCTGGCGGAAAGCTTGATGCAGTTGTATCAGCT
>JBILOR010000159.1:0-2734 GCA_044374325.1 Candidatus Planktophila sp. | reverse complement strand
CGAGTTATGAATTTTTAATTAACAATACTGCGACTTTTGCTTTCGATAACTCTTGGCTTCCTGATCCAGAAAAATTTAAGCCAGAAGTTTTACAGATCGGCACACTAGTTACGATTATTGAGCCAGGCGCTTCTGTACTTTATGACTGGGCGGTTCAAGTAAGTGAGTTTGCCCCAATAGTCTTTGATCCAAATATCAGACCGAGTGTTATGCCTGACTTGATCAAATATCGTGATGAAGTTGAAAAATGGATCAAGATTAGTAGCGTTGTTAAGCTAAGCGAAGATGATATTGCTGCGCTTTATCCAAATGAAGACCCCATTGGAATTGCCAAAATCTGTATTGAAAAAGGTGTGCAGTTAGTCGTCATAACTCGAGGCGCAAATGGCCTAGTTGGCGTTACTGCCGATGGCGTCGTCGAAGTTCCGGGCATAAAAGTTGCTGTAGTAGACACAGTTGGTGCTGGCGATACAGTTGGCGCAATAATTGTCGAAGCTGTCACCCAGATAGGCATTGTGAACTTAACTGGTTCAAAATTACGCGAAGTTTTACATCGTGCTGCAGTTGCAGCTGCGATTACCTGTTCTCGTGCTGGGGCTCAACCACCCCGGTCATTCGAACTAACTGAAGCACTCGAGCGGAAGTAAAATGCAATTCATTGATGATGCTGAATTCCAAATCAATATTGATTTAGATCAAGGTGCACGTATTGCCTCGCTGATTTGGCGAGATATGCAGTTCACGTTGCCCTTTCGTGGCACCCCCGTAAATTACGGCTGGTATGGCATGGGTCCTTGGGCTGGGCGAGTTCGCGATGGCTTAATTACTGGTGCCAATGGTCAAGAACACCAATTGCCGCAAATCTTTGATCCACCGAATGCCCTTCATGGCTATGGTTTCACTTCATCATGGCAAGAAATCGGGCCCGGTCGTTCGCTATTACATTTACCCGCACCCTATGGCGGCGCAACGTTAGAACAAACAATTGAAGTGTTAGATGATGCGATTCGTTGGTCACTTGAATATGAACCAGGTGATTGCGACTTGCCAGCTTGGCTTGGTTTACACCCTTGGTTTGCCCGCGACTTAGATCGTGGCGGCAGTGCAGTGATTGATTTTTCTGCAAATCAAATGATGCAACGTGGTTCAGACGGTTTACCTACTGGCGAATTAATTAAACCAACACCAGAACCTTGGGATGACGCTTTCACTGGCGTGGTTGGAACACCAGCAATTATTTGGGAAGATGTTGCACGCATAGACATTGAATGTGATGCTCCTTGGTGGGTGGTTTATAGCGAAGATGCCGAAGGTGTTTGCATCGAGCCACAGACCGCACCACCCGATGCAGCTAATTTAGGAATCACAGGCGAGCATTACATCGAAGCTCTATTTGTTTTCACCGAAGAATAGAAAGAATAGGAAACTAAATGATCAACCGTGAGCACTTGGCGAAATTAACTCTTCTTGAAGAAGAGCGCTTCTTAAAGTTACACCCAAAAAGCGGTGAACTCTTCGAAAAAGCTAAGCGCTCAATGCCAGGTGGAGTTCCGATGTCCTGGATGGCTAAGTGGCCTGGTGCTTACCCGGTCTTTATTGATCAAGCTAAAGGTGCGCGCTTTACCGACGTTGATGGAAATTCCTATATTGATTTTTGTTTAGGCGATACCGGATCAATGACTGGCCACTCACCAGATTCGACAGTGGCTGCGATTCGCGAGCAAGCAGGTAAAGGCATAACCGCGATGTTGCCAACAGCAGATGCCGCAATCGTTTCAGCCGAACTAGCCAGTCGATTTGGCTTGCCGCTTTGGCAATTTACGGTCTCGGCCACCGATGCCAATCGCCATGTAATTCGCTACTCCCGCCTACTTACCGGCCGCTCAAAGATTGTGGTTATAGATCGTTGCTATCACGGCTCGGTAGATGAAACTTTTGCGACTCTCGATGCTGCCGGAAATACCGTGCCTCGCGAAGGAAATATTGGCGCACCCGTGGCGCTGGATCAAACAACTCGCGTGGTTGAGTTCAATGACATTGCCGGAATGGAAAAAGCGCTAGCACATGGTGATGTTGCCGCAATTTTAATGGAACCAGCTATGACCAATGTGGGAATAGTTCTGCCACAAGCTGGTTATCTTGAAGCGGTACAGGAGCTAGCTAAGAAATACGGCACCATTTTAATTATTGATGAGACTCACACAATCTCGGTTGGTCCTGGTGGAATGACTGCTGACCGTGGATTAAAGCCAGACTTCCTAACTATTGGAAAAGCAATTGGTGGCGGAATTCCAACTGGGACATTCGGCATGACGCAATCAATTGCAGATTCAATTAAAAAAATGGTTGAACTAGAAATTATTGATACTGGTGGAATCGGTGGAACGTTGGCCGGAAATGCACTTTCACTTGCTGCAATGCGCGCGACTCTTACCAACGTTCTTACCAAAGAGAATTTTGATCGCATGATTGATCTTGGTTCTAGGTGGTCTGATGGCGTAGACGCTGCGATTAGTGAATTTGATTTGCCATGGAGCTGCAACCGTTTAGGTGCGCGTGGTGAATACATCTTTGGCAAAGTTGCTCCAGTAACTGGCGCTGATGCAAATAACTCGGGCGACTTTGAACTAGAGCAGTACCTACATTTACGAATGCTAAATGATGGGTTTTTGATTACACCATTTCATAACATGGCCTTGATGTGTCCTGACACTACTAGCGCCGACGTTGATGC
>JBILOR010000158.1:0-2740 GCA_044374325.1 Candidatus Planktophila sp. | reverse complement strand
TTCGGCCGGTGCTGTTTCCATTTACATATTCTTCGTTGGCATATGTTGAAACTGCACCTAACGTAATTTGATTATTGGCAACACCGCCGGCAGTTAAATAGTTAGATAAAGCTTTTACGCCATCGGCAACTTTTGAAACTGCGGTGTTGACAGTTGGCGAAGACTGCGAGACAGATAGCGTCCAAACTGCTTTATCGGCAGTTGCTTCGACTTTGGCCGAACCAGTAACTGTGATGCCGTCACTTGCGCGAGAAGCAAAACCCGCACCAACTTTCATAAGTCCGCCGCCTAATGCGATGGAAAGAATTACGGCGGCGGCAATTAAGACGATGCCTTTATTACGCTCGATGGATACTTTGCTATTTTCTAAGTTTTGGCTCATGGCCGCATTCTACTTAACAAATAGGAATGCCCATAGATTCTAGATAGCTTGCAGTGGAGCTACCTCTCGCTGATCGATTGCCCGCAGTGGCTCAAGCACTTCTTCCCAAGGTTTGCCCAGAATTCGGTTGATCGCATCGCGTAATTCATCTTCCTCGAATGAATTATTCAAAGCGTTCGCAACAACGCAATCGGTAAGCAAAATATTGCCAGCTCCATCTGTTTGATTGCGCAAGATGCCGAGCTCTGGCAGAAATCTAAATAGTTCGCCTTCATTATTGGTGGCTTCGAAAATCTCAAACCTTAAGTAATGCCAACTCGAAAGTGCGCTACAAAGTTTGGCAGCGTTACCGGCTAGATCGCGCCAAGTTATTTCCGTGCGGTAGGTGCCAACGAAGTTTGGTTGCGGGCGCCATTGAATCTGAACCGAAGTTCCCAAAATATCTTTGATCGCCCAATCAATATGGGTACGCAAAGCAGAGGGTGCGCTATGAATTATTAGCGATCCGGTAGATATAGCGTTGTTCGTGGGCGAAATTCGCTCCATTTAGCTCTCCTAGCAAGGGCACTTGATGCGACCTTCCCCAGCCCACCGGCACTTACTAGTGCTCTATTTCTACACCTACGAGGCTTTAACTGTCTAGATCGCCCAGATTTGAGACTTCTTTGAGCGTAATCTGCGCGAAAAAACTTTAGGTGAACTAGCAAGTAGGAGGTACGCTTTGCCTTAGTCGGACGCTTTATCAGTACCCGTTTCATGTTTTACATATTCGGTATAGCTGTAGCAAGAGGAAGACCGTGATTCGAGGATTTCTCGGAACACCCCCATATCGAAGGATAGTAAAAGATGGCAACAGGTACAGTTAAGTGGTTCAACTCTGAAAAGGGTTTCGGTTTCATTGCAGTTGACGGTGGCGGACAAGATGTATTCGTTCACTACTCAGCAATTCAAGGAAACGGTTACAAGTCCCTTGAAGAGGGTCAGTCAGTGTCATTCGAGGTCGTACAGGGTCCAAAGGGTCCTCAGGCCGATGCAGTGAACGCTAACTAATTTCACTTAGTTTAAAAATAACCCTCGTCGCGAAAGCGGCGGGGGTTATTTTTTATTCTTAACTTGGCTTATTTTTTAGGAGCAGGTGGAATATCGCCTAATTTCTTACGCATCTTTTCTACTGAGCTAAAAGGTGACTTATCAGTGCCGGCTTTCCAAGCATCTAAATATGGCCATGGGAAAAGAACGCCACGTCGCACCCACCAAATGTTTGATTCAGGTGGCGTCGGCCAGGAAATTCCAAAGTGAACATGCGGTTTAGTTCCGCGAGCAGAACCAGTTGCACCCACATAGGCCAGAGTTTGTCCTGCTACTACAACTACGCCGGGTTCGATTCCAGGTTCGATACTTTTAAAGTGCGAACCGTAATAACGCACACCGTCGTCACCAACCAGAGTGACCGATAAACCGCCGCGGGTGTCGCCAAAATTATTCTTCCAGCTCCACTTATCTTTTGTAGAAACTTCAGTGATCGTTCCACTAGTAGGTGCTACATATTTACAACCAGCTTTAGCTTGAATATCGGTTGCTTGATAATCATGGTGTGCTTTGGCATAAGTAGCTTTGCAGCCAACGATTGGAAACGCGTAAACGGGGGCCGAATTGGCCGCCGTGATTGCACCTGGGGCGGTCAGCACCAGGACGGCAATTGCGATAAATAGTGGAGATTTGATGCGCATATCTGGAATTCTAAGTGCGGCCGCGTGAAAAGTTTGGGAGATCAAACCCTCGCCCACTATTCTTTACATCTCTATTGATCGACGCTGTGAAGTTGCTGATCGCTAGGGGCGGTAGCTCAGTTGGTTAGAGCCCAGAACTCATAATTCTGTCGTCGTCGGTTCGAGCCCGACCCGCCCCACTTATTGATTTAAAGGGATAATACTTTTATGAGCCTCGCCCAAAACCCAATCTTGCCTGGCTTCTACCCCGATCCTTCAATAATTCGAGTTGAAGATGATTTCTACATTGTTAATTCAAGCTTTGAATATTTTCCAGCGATTCCGATTTGGCACTCTCGTGATCTAGTCAATTGGCGACAGATTGGAAATGCGATTGATCGCGCCGAACAAGGCCTTGATTTATCTGATGTTGCCCCTTCAGGCGGTGTACAAGCAGCAACGATTCGTCATCACAATGGTGTTTTCTATATAACTTCTACTCGCGTTAAGCGGCAATGGCCAGGTTCTGATTATCACTTTGTTTTAACTGCCACAGATATCAATGGGCCTTGGAGCAAATGTCACTTTATTGAAGATGCCTACGGAATCGATAGCTCACTTTTCTTCGATGGTGATAAAGCTTATTTCT
>JBILOR010000157.1:0-2741 GCA_044374325.1 Candidatus Planktophila sp. | reverse complement strand
CCGAAAACACCAAAGCCAAAGGCGCGTATTTGGCAGATGGTGAAATCACGGCATTGAAACTTTGAGAACCCTCAACTACAACTTTAGTTTTTACGCTTGATTCCTGTCCTATTTGCCCTTTTTAGGCCTGGCTGGGCTTGACTTAACGGTCTTACACGCGTGTAATTCACCTAAGAGAAGGCCGCATGCCGTCAGGGCAAGGCCACTATTTATGTGGAGAGTTATTAATGCCGATTCGTCCAGCGCAAAACCCTTCCTCCTCAGGTCCCGTAATCCAGCTAGCCAGTGGTGAAAGCGTTGAGCTTTCCTGGCAAGAGCGTGCACTTTGTGCACAAACCGATCCCGAAGCATTTTTTCCAGAAAAGGGCGGCTCTACTCGCGAAGCAAAACGAGTATGTCTTTCCTGCGATGTTCGTTCTGAATGTCTTGAATACGCTTTAGCACACGATGAGCGCTTCGGAATTTGGGGCGGTCTCTCTGAACGAGAGCGACGTCGACTTAAGCGTCGACCTGCTTAATCGATTTATTTCGATTAATTAGGAAACCAATAAAGAAACGCCAACACAAATTATGGCGACTACAAAAATAACTGATCCATTTCACGTTACAGCTGTAATTGTTTCGCATGACGGTGCAATTTGGTTGCCCGAGGTAGTCGCAGCATTATCTTCGCAAACTCGCAAGTTAGATCAAATAGTCGCAGTTGATACTGATTCTAAAGATAAGTCGGCAGCGCTTCTGAGAGCTGCAAAAATTTCAGTTCTTTCATTGCCTCGTGATGCCGGATTTGGCGATGCGGTTTATCGCGCTGTAGAAAAATTCCCAAAATCCAATGATGAACGTAATGAATGGATTTGGGTAATCCATGATGATTGCGCACCAAAACCTGATGCTCTAGAAAAGTTACTCGCTGAAGTTGCAGAACGTCCGAACGTCGCAATGGCTGGCCCGAAATTGTTGGGCTGGCATGATCGCACACACTTACTTGAAGTTGGCGTGAGCATTACAAATAACGGTAGTCGCTGGACTGGCATGGAAGATCATGAATATGACCAAGGTCAGCACGATGGCGTTCGTGATGTTCTCTCAGTTAGTACAGCTGGCGCACTTATTCGCCGAGATGTCTTTGAAGAATTGGGCGGTTATGACCCGCAATTAGCGCTCTTTCGTGATGATGTTGATTTCGGTTGGCGAATTCGAATGGCTGGTCACTCAATTATTGTGGTTACAGATGCGGTTGCCTTTCACGCACAAGCAGCAGCTTCGGAACGCAGATCAGTAGATGTCGATGGTGCGTTCTTGCATCGCCCATTACTGCTAGATCGACGCAATTCGGCCTATGTTTTACTAGCTAATTCGTCATTCTGGATATTGCCTTGGTTGATTCTGCAGTTAATCACGGGCGCAGCAATTAGATCCATTGGATACTTAATTGCAAAACTGCCGGGTTATGCCAGTGATGAAATTTTAGCTATTGCATCACTTGTTTTTCGGCCAGCAACCCTCCGGGCAGCACGCAAGGAGCGTCGAATCCATCGCTTGCTACCACCTCGAGTGATTGCTGATTTCATCCCACCTCGCTTTACGCAATACCGAAATGGAATAAATAATTTTGTCGAGTCGGTCAGAAATCGAATTTTTGCCAAACTGCCAACTGATAACGATATCGACGAAGAATTTAACGAAGATGCTGACTTATTAACACCGGTCAAAGTAGTTAATTGGGGGAGCGTATTTAAACGCCCACAAGTAGTTCTGGGAATCTCGCTCTTTATCTTCATTTTGCTTTCTTCGAGATCGCGTTTGGGCTCGTTAATCGGTGGTGCCTTGGCAACCACACCGCACGGAACAAGTTCACTTTGGCGCAGCTATCTTGAATCTTGGCATCAAGTCGGAATGGGAAGTTCAGCACCTACGCCGCCGTGGGTTGCCTTGCTTTCTCTCTTATCTATTCTCTTTTTTGGAAAGCCTGCCGTTTTAGTTACCACGCTAATCTTTATTGCGCCTGCCCTGATGGCGATCTCGGCATATAAGTTCCTAAAAATCGTTACCGCAAATGCTTGGCTGAGAGTATCTGCCAGCATGCTTTATGCAATAAGTCCCGTTGCAATAGCAAGTGTAAATTCTGGTCGACTAGGTACCTTAATCTTGCTAATTCTCCTGCCCTGGATTGTTTCAAATATTTCCTCGCTTGATAACTTTGAAAGAATCTCATGGCGTCGAATATTTGGCGTAGCCCTCTTGATCTCAATTGCCACTTCATTTACGTTGATGATTTGGCTAGCTGTATTGGTCATTACAGTGGTTGGCGTTGCTATCGATTTTCGAAGCTTTAATATCGATCTCGACAAAGAGCTTTTTGATCAGAAGTTAAAGCGCCGAATAGCGTTATTAGTCACGCCTTTGATCGTGACTGCGCCTTGGTCTTTGGTTGCAATTGTTGATCCAAACCGTTTTCTATATGAACCCGGAATTCTCTTAAGTGGCGGCGGACCGAATCTCGCTTTCTTAGGAAACCCAGGTGGCCCAGGCGCTCTACCTTGGTGGGCAATTAGTCCACTCACCTTAGTTTTAATCGTGGCTTTCTTTGCCAGCACACAGCTGCGCAAGGTTGCACAAATTGGAGTTTTGTTCTTACTTCTCTCCGTAGCGTTAAGCGCAATTTCAATTACTGGACATGGCACGATTGCACCCACTCAACTGTGGGTTGGAGTTTTTCTAGCGGTTGCAACTTTGGCAGC
>JBILOR010000156.1:0-2748 GCA_044374325.1 Candidatus Planktophila sp. | reverse complement strand
AACAAGCGCACGCTGTCATTGTAGAACTGACGTGAAAATGCAACTTTGTTTTCAGTTGTAGAAAGTTCTTCTTGTAGTGACATGAAGTTAGCTGAAGCTTTTAGATCAGGATAGGCCTCAGCAACGGCTAGCAATCCACGCAACGCTTGCGTCAACATTCCATCGGCTGCTGCAGTATCAGCAACTGTTGATGCAGTTGTCGCTTTAGCGCGGGCACTTATTACAGCATCAAATGTTGATTGTTCGTGCGTCGCATAACCTTTTACCGTCTCAACTAAATTTGGAATCAAGTCGGAGCGACGCTTTAGTTGCACTTCAATCTGCGCAAATGCTTCGTCAACGGCAATATTTAATTTAATCAAGCGGTTGTACTGAGCTACAAAGAAAATAACTAGTAATAAAACAATTCCGCCGATGATAAGAGTTGTCTTCATTCTGACCTCCTAGTTATTGAATTATGGTTTGGTGAAAATTAATCCAGGAACGGCTAGCAGTTGGGCCACGTTGTCCTTGATATCTAGAAGCATAAACGGCGGAACCGTAAGGATGCTCAGCCGGAGATGAGAGTTTGATTAGACATAACTGCCCGATTTTCATTCCAGGAAAAAGTTTTACCGGCAAATTTGCCACATTGGAAAGTTCTAGTGTGATGTGGCCTGAAAAACCTGGGTCAATAAATCCGGCAGTTGAGTGAGTTAATAAACCAAGACGACCAAGGGATGACTTTCCTTCGAGGCGACCGGCAATATCATCGGGCAAAGTGATAATTTCGTAGGTTGAGGCCAGGACAAATTCACCTGGGTGCAAAATAAAGTGCTCGTTTGGCTCGACTATTACTTCGCGAGTTAGTTCTGATTGCTCGATGGATGGGTCGATTACCGAATACTTGTGATTTTCGAAGACCCGGAAGAAGCGGTCTAGTCGAACATCAACGCTGGAAGGCTGGACCATTGATTCAGCAAAGGGTTCGACTGCAACCCGACCGGCAGCAATTTCAGCTCGAATATCGCGATCACTTAGTAGCACAAGCGCGAGCCTACCCCAGCAATCGGGCGCACCCGCTCAAGTACTTGCCTAAGTTACTGATGGGTAGCATTATTTGCCCATGAGCCATTACATTGCCAACTTACGCGATATCGAATTCTGCCTTTTTGACCTACTGGGCCGAGAAAAAGTTATGGGCGCTGCCCCATACGGTGATGTCGATCGTGACACCGCCATCGGAATGCTCGAAGAGATGAAGCGTCTTTGTGAAAACGATCTAGCTGCCTCTTTCGTTGAAGGCGATCGCGTTGGCGCGATTCTTAATAAAGAAACTGGCAATGTTACTTTGCCGGAAAGTTTTAAAAAATCATACAAGGCATATGTTGATGGTGAGTGGTGGCGTCTTGATGCACCAGTTGATTTAGGCGGCATGAAAGTTCCACCATCAGTGCGTTGGGCGATGGCTGAAATGGTTTTGGGTTCAAACCCAGCAATTCATATCTACGCATCAGGATACGCATTTGCACATGTTGCTTATGTTTTAGGAACTGAACAACAGAAAAAGATGGCGCAGTTCATGGTCGAAAAGCACTGGGGCGCAACTATGCAACTCACAGAACCAGATGCTGGTTCTGATGTTGGTGCCGGTCGCAGTAAAGCTGTTCAACAACCTGATGGAACATGGCACATCACTGGTACAAAGCGTTACATCACATCGGGTGATGCGGATTTCTACGACAATGTAATGCACTTTGTTCTTGCTCGTCGCGAAGGCGGTGGCCCGGGAACAAAGGGACTCTCACTATTTTTAATTCCAAAGTTTATGTTTGATTTAGAAACCGGTGAACTTGGTAAGCGCAATGGCGTTTATGTAACAGCGCTAGAAGATAAAATGGGACTTAACGTTTCGGCTACTTGCGAAGTTAACTTAGGCGAGAAAGAGCCAGCCGTTGGCTACTTGTTAGGTGAAGTGCATGAAGGTATTGCACAGATGTTTAAGGTTATTGAATTTGCGCGCATGATGGTTGGAACTAAAGCTATTGCAACCCTTTCGGCTGGTTACCAACAAGCTCTGCTTTATGCAAAGCAACGCATTCAGGGCGGCGACATGAAAGTTATGAACGATAAAGCTAGTCCTCGTGTTGAAATTATTCGCCACCCAGATGTGCGCCGTTCACTAATGGTGCAGAAGTCTTATAGCGAAGGCATGCGTGCGCTAGTTCTTTACACAGCTTCTATTCAAGATGAAATCGAACTTGCCACCCAAGCCGGTGATAGTGAACGTGTAAAAGACATGGAAGCGCTAAATGATTTGCTCCTTCCGGTTGTTAAGGGTTACGGTTCTGAAAAATCATGGACACTTCTGGGAACTGAATCACTACAAACATTTGGTGGCGCCGGATTTACTCGTGATTGGCCACTTGAGCAATATGTTCGAGACGCCAAGATCGATACCTTGTATGAAGGTACAACTGCAATTCAGGGTCTTGACTTCTTCTTCCGTAAAATTGTTAAAGATGGTGGCCGCGCAATTGGCTTACTTGGCAAAGAAATTAAAACTTTTGCCGAAACTGGTGGCGCACATGCTGCTGAAAAAGAAGCACTGCTTAAGGCACTCGGTGATTTAAATGCAATCATCGCTACCTTGGTAGGACATGCAATGGAATCTCAAACTGAAGCCGAGAAGATTTACACCGTTGGTTTAAATACTTCGCGCTGCTTAATGGCAGTTGGCGACATCATTACTGCTTGGCTATTACTGCG
>JBILOR010000039.1:0-9675 GCA_044374325.1 Candidatus Planktophila sp. | reverse complement strand
CTGCCGCCGCAATCTTCTTCCTCGGAGTATTCATCACTGGCAACATGGGATCCCGCCAGGAACTGTTAACCGTGGCTGGCCTAATGGTTATTTTCTTTGCACCGGCCTTACTTGCAAGTGCGGTACGGCCATTGCGCAGATTAGTAAGCAATGGCGAAGAAGGCTGGGAGCGAATCACTGACTACGCACTAGCTATTCTGCTAACTGGTTGGGCCGTTGATAAGATGGTTAATGCGTTAAATGGTCTGGCTTCAGTCCAACTTGCGATAACTTACCAGGCAACCACAATTGCAATTTGTTCTGCGGTATTGGTTGGCATACGCATCGCACTAGAAGACGTATCTACTTATAACTATCCGGTTCGACTTCAAGCGGTTACTGCGCAACTACAGGACCCCGATCAATATCAGAAAATTGTTTCTCTGATGATCAAGACTTTTATTTTTGTGATGCTGGCCGCGCCTTTTGTGGGCTTCAATATTCAACTGATACTTGGCACTGCGTTATTTGTTTTCCCAAGTATTGCAAATATGACATTTGCCAATAAGCTACCTAAGCTACCTAATATTCACTGGCTCATACCAAAAGGCGCATTCAAGATTGTCGCTATGGTATTTGTTGGGTTTGTTTTCGCTAACTGGGTTCAAAGTCAATTTAGTAATCCGCAAACATTTCTTAAGTGGAGTTTTGTGGTTCTAACTTTCCCCGGAATATTCTTTGCAATTTTGGGTTGGATTGCTAAAGCGCCAGAGAAGAGTTGGCGTTCAAATAAGAATGGCCAGATTGCATACCGAATTCTTGGAATTGTGGTGTTCCTGCTGGTTGTTCAAATTGTGCGTGGAGTAGACCTAACTAGCTGGCTCTAAAACCATTGTTTTACAAGGGTTTTACTTCATAAATAGAGCGTTTAGGCGCTTGGTTGTGAAGAATAGTCCTAAACAAATCATCACTATGAAGTAACTGAAGTTAACCAAAATGTGAATTCCAAATTCACCATTCATGGCTTTGGTAACTAATTCAATTGCCTGGCGCAGCGGCAGCGCCTTGATTATCGCCTGTGCCCAACCTGGAAAGACGGTTAGCGGATAGAAAGCTCCAGAGAACAAGAACATTGGTAGCAAGAAAATCTCGAAAAAGTTCATCTGATGATGCGACTTCATGAATGAAGTGATTGCCATACCAAATGAGGCAAATCCAAATGCGACAATAATTGCTGCCGGAATTGCTAGCAGTGCCCACCATGTCGTCACTAGACCTAAAGCTGCGATGATTCCTGTAAATGCAGTTGCATACAAACCGCCGCGTAATAGCGCCCAAGCTATTTCACCAAGTGCGACATCTAGCGGCCCGAGCGAAGTTGCCAACATAGCCTTATAGAGGCGACTTTCATTTAACTTAAAGAAGACGTTCCAGGTTGAATCAAGCATTGCGCCATTCATCGCACTTGTAGCCAATAGGCCTGGCGCAATATAGGCAGCATAAGAGATGTCTCCACCAGGTGTTGCAAGGTTTCCTACAAGTTCGCCGATGCCATATCCGAAAGAGAGAAGATATAGAACTGGCTCGAAGAAGCCGCTAACTACCGCAATCCAGGCAGATGACTTAAACGATAGCCAGTTTCTAAGCAACACTTGCTGGGGGCGACCAGCAAAATATTTATCGCCAAATTTGCCTTGTCGTCTTTCGGATAATTTAACAGCGTCAGAAGTCATTTACTTTTCTAGCCTTTTAGCGAAGATGCGAGCAGATAAGAACAACCCGGCTACGATCATGATCGTCAGTACGCCTATATGAACAAAAAGTTGCAATCCAGATAACGGGTAGTCATAAGTCAGATAGCGACCAAGTTCGGTAGCGTGCCAAAGTGGCGAAATCCAGCCGAAAAACTGTAGATAAACAGGCATTTGTGTGAGTGGATAGAAGGTTCCTGAGAATAAAAACATCGGAATCATGATGAACCGGCCCACAAGCGTAAAGAAGAAATTCTCATTCTCGATTTTGGCCGCAAGCGCCAGCATTACTGCGCCCATCGCTGCCCCGGCTAACAGAGCTGCTGGCATTGCCAGCCAAGCAGTATCTGACTCAAGTGCATCAAAGAAATAAAGCACGATCCAATAAATAACTACTGAAACTATTGTGCGGGCCATAGCCGCAAGAAAAATTCCAAATGAAATTTGTCTAGCGGTTATTGGCGTAGCACGCATACCGAAGAATGTACGGTTCCATTTAAACCCATCCATGACGGGGAAAATTACTTCATCACTACTTCCCTGAATTGCCGCACTTGCTAGCAATGCAGGGGCTAGGAAAGTTAAGTAGCTGACACCGTTTACACCATTGTTCGCATCAATCAAAGACCCAACACCTATACCTATGGAAACCAGATAAAGGGATGGATTAACAACAGCCGCAAACAAAATAATGCCAGTCCACTTGAGCATGTTGCGAATACGCGCCTCGGCTACATGAAATGCGCCGTATTTAGAAACCTTGCGAATGTTGGTACTCATCATTCAACCAATGAGCGACCAGTAAGGCGAAGGAATACATCTTCTAGAGAACTGCGTCGCACTAGTGAAGTATTTGGATGGATACCTTTTGCAGCAATCTGTTCCAGCAACTGTTCACCATCTTCGGCATAAAGCAAAATTCGATCAGGAAGAACTTCAATTCGCTCTGCAAGCGGGCGAAGCACCTCAACCATTTCTTGATTGCGATCAGAACCGAAACGAACTTCAAGCACCTCTTTTGTAGAGTAAGTCTTAATCAGTTGCGCCGGACTATCTTCAGCCATGATTTTGCCTTTATCCATAACGATCAAACGATCGCAAAGCTGTTCGGCCTCGTCCATGTAGTGAGTAGTAATCAGAAGTGTCACGCCTTGCTCTTTCAGACGGAATAGACGATCCCAGAGAATGTGGCGCGCTTGCGGATCTAAGCCAGTCGTAGGCTCATCCAGCATCAAAATATCCGGCTCACTAACCAGGGATCTGGCGATAGTTAAGCGTCTTTTCATGCCACCGCTTAGTGCCTCAACTTTTGTATCTTTCTTCTCTTCTAGCTGAGCGAATTCGAGCAACTCAGGAATCTTCTTATTGATAAAGCTTGATGAAAGACCGAAGTAGCGACCGTAGATAAATATATTTTCGGAAACCGTTAGTTCATTATCTAAGTTATCTTGCTGTGGCACGACGCCCAAGTGCGAACGAATCTGTGGCCCATTTACTTCTGGGTCTTTTCCTAAAATTGTTAGCGTGCCAGAAGTCCGCACTGACGTCGCACCAATGATTCGCATAGTTGTTGATTTGCCCGCACCGTTTGGCCCCAAGAAGCCAAAAGATTCACCTTTGGCTACATCAAAATCGATGCCATCGACGGCAATAAAATCTCCGTAGGTTTTAGTTAACCCACGAGCACGGATCAGTGGTTCGTTCATTTTAGACCTTTGTTTGCGCGATCGAGATCATCTTGGAAATCAACTTCAACGGCAAAAAGATCTGAAATATCGATTGGCTCCATTTGCAAACCATGCTTTTCGATCGCAAGTTCAAGACCACGTTCGAAATAATCTTGTTCGCCGCATGTATCTAACTGGGTAATGACATCAGCCTTTTCATGACTGGAAATGAAGTTGATACCAACTGCCTCACCAAGCGCATTTTTGACGGTCTTAGAAAGCTCTTTGATATTTCCATTCGCATCAACGGTGTACTTAACTTCTTCATCGGCGGTAGCTGAAGTATTAACACATACGAAAGATTTATCGGCTGCGATTCGGTCAGCAACCCGCTCAAGAACTTTATGGTCGAAAACAACATCGCCATTTAACCAAAGCACGCCACTTTCTTGGCTGGCACGTAATGCGCGCAAAAGACTTTTTGAGGTGTTGGTTTGATCGTAAACCTCGTTGTATACAAATGAAGCCGTAGGGTGGGCTTCCATAATCATTTCTAACTTGAAGCCAACCACAACAGTAATACGTGCTTTATCGCCAAAAACAGTGCGTACATTCTCCATTTGCTGCTGCATGATCGAGCGACCATCTGAGAGTTGAGTCAATGGCTTAGGCCATGGCTTACCTAAACGAGTACCCATTCCCGCAGCCAGAATTACAACTTGAATCGCCATTTTTTACCTCTTCTTGTAAAGCGAGATAGTCTTAATTTCATCTCCCAACACGATAGATTACAGGTTGTGAGCGTAAATCTTCGAACTCTTGTCGTTAATAAGAGCACAAAGATCTCGGAAATCATTGAAATCTTTAGCGAAAGCGATACCGATCTCTTATTGGTCGATGAAAATGCAATCGTTACTAAGCCCCACTTGGAGTTATTGACTGACTACCCACGTGGCACAACAACAGCGCTCGTTGCACCAATGTTTAAAGGCGATCTCCGAGTAACTGGTGATCGCGTGGCAGGTGCCAGCTCGAAGTTTCATAACCTACTAGGCGGAAACAACACATTTGTTGGAATCTTGCGGCTATCTCAAAATCAACGCGAAGCGATTATTTCGACGTTAACTGCTGTCAAAAGCAGTGAAGCCTATGGCGAAGCAATTGATTTAGTTTTAGTTGCACTAGTTCGTGCCGCGATTGTGGTTTCACCAGCTTCACTTACGGCTGCTCCGTACATAAGAAGCTCAGATGAAAGCGCTAAAGCCAAAGTACAAGAAGAAATTAATAATTTAAATATTGCTCGACTTCGACTAAAAATGGCTAACCGAGCCAACGATGGCTTTTTCTCAGTTTTCGTATTGCGTAAGTTCTCTAAGTTGTTTACTTGGGCGGCAGTTCGTCTAAAAATGACACCAAACCAAGTAACGCTAATTTCTTTTGCAATTGGCTTGCTGTCGGCATATGAATTTAGCCGTGGAACTTTCTGGTCCATATTTGCTGGCGCAGTTTTATTGCAGCTCAGCATCATCGTAGATTGTGTCGATGGCGAACTAGCTCGTTATACCCGCCAATTTTCAGCACTCGGTGCTTGGTTAGATGCAATTACTGATCGCATCAAAGAATATTTGGTCTTCTTTGCCCTTGCTTATGGCGCAGCCAAGAATGGCAGTGACCTTTGGATTCCAGCCATGTTTATGATGGTTTTCCAAACCTTTAGACATCTTTCTGATTACAACTTTGCGCGCATCAATAAAGTTCGCAGCACCAATCTGCCAGTTATTGACTATAACCAAGCATCTGATGGTTTCGTACCTGTCGATAAAGTGAAGAAATCTAGGTTTGAATATTGGTCAAAGAAGGCACTTCAATTTCCAATTGGAGAACGCTGGTTGGTCATTAGTGCAGCATCAATAATTGGAGGCGCAGCTTTCACCTTCACAATCATGCCTATTTTGGCGCTTATCTCGATTGTATTGATATTCCGCTCTCGGGTGCGTAAATCTCTCAAATGGCCAAAGGTGCGCGTTAATAAAAATTTAATCGATGATCAATTAGATTTCTTTAGGAATGAGAAATCAACAAATCGTTTTGATTGGCTAGAACCATCAATTTTGCGTGCCCTTGAAGGTGTTTTGTTTATTTGGGCGGTTGTGGCTACAGATATAAACCGGCCAGCTGCATTTTTGTTGTTGTTTGCAATTCTTTTTGGGCACTATGACAATCTTTATCGAGCACTTCAAGGAGAGCACAAACCAAAGTGGTTAGCAATTGCAGGCGGATTTATTCTGGGGCGCGTAGCAATAATTGGAGTCTTCTTGGTATTAGGTTGGTCAATCGTGCCGCTTGTCTGGTATTTCGGTGTCCTCTTCTTTGTAATCTCTTCTATCCAATGGGTAGCCGGTCATAAAGTGCGGAGTAAGTGAATGGAGTTACGCCCAGCACGCCCAACGATTGCGCAAATTCGTGAAGTTTCACAACCGCCATCAGTTACTGGTCGCTCAAATGCTGAACATTGGATCGCCGATCTTTACCTTCGTAAAATTTCACCTTACGTAACTCGAATTCTGCTACGTACACCAATCACGGCCAATGGCGTTACCTGGCTCATGATTTTGGTTGGTGCCTCGATTGGTCCGGCGCTTTTAATTCAGGGTTGGGCAGGTATCGCGTTAGCTTTAGTACTAAGCCATAAACAAATGCTGATTGATTGTTGCGATGGTGAAGTCGCAAGATGGCGCAACACCAAATCACCTATGGGAATTTTCCTAGACAAGTTAGGTCATTACGGTGCTGAAAGTTTGATCCCAATTTGTTTCGGATTGCGTTTGGCAGATTGGCCAAACCAACCAATCACTTCGAGCATCTATCCATATTTAGGCGCGCTTCTAGCTGTTCTTATCATCATTAATAAAGCGCTAAACGATGCAGTTCATGTGGCCCGGGCATTTTCTGGGCTACCAAAGTTAGAAGATGCTAAAGGCGTTAATTTGCCACGCAAAGGAGCACTTCGGTTAGCTCGAAAAGCCTTTAATTTCTTACCAGCACATCGCATCTTCCATTCGGTTGAATTCACGATGTATGTAGCAATCTTTGGAAGTTTTGCTATTTCACTGCAAATAGCTTTGATTATTGCGTTATTCGTAACGGCTGGCCATATTTTGGCGATCACATCGTCAGCAAAGCTGCGTAATAACTAGCCACATACGATAAATTTGTCCTTAATCTATGTTCAGGTAAGGGACTGCCATGAAAGTAATCTTGTGGAATTTACGCAAGAGTCTTCTCGAGCTTTTCCCAACCACAAAATATCGAATGATTTTGGTCAGTTTAATTCTGATTGCCGCCTTTATTTCAGTCTCTGAGCTTTTAGTTGCAAAGCTATTCACTCAAATTATTCTAAATGAAGATGAATTAGCTAAAACAACTCTTTTTATCTTGATCGGGGGCTTCTTCCTCTTTTACGGATTTACTAGAGCTGGTCAGTTTGCTCAACGTATCTATCGAGTGCGGGTATTCGATAAGGCGTTTAAAGAGTCTGATACTGAACTAAGCATGGCGAAGGATAATTGGCGCTGGTCGCTAGCTTTTGAGTTAACCCACATCTCAAGCACTTTGACCCAGATGGCCGTTGTTTTTACTTTCTTTCTTTATGTTAACTGGATTTTCGCTCTGATTAATTTGCTAATGATTGTTATCGTGCTTGAAGTATTAGGTCGTCTCTTTAAGAAACAGATTGAAGCTCAACGCGGCTTTGTCGAGGCTAAACGAAATAAGAAGCCCGTGGCTAATGTGGTTAGAGTCGGGACCCGAATTAAGTCTGGCGAGATTGGAATCTTGTTATCAGGCATCGCGATGATTTTTATGTTGGGTGCTCTTTTCTACTTTAATTACATCGGCGATATCAGCGCATCAAACACCGTAGTTTTGTTCTTCGGCTTGCGTATGCAGAATTCAAATCTCTCTGGAATCTCGACCGGATTAATGCGATTTGCAAGGGCTCGTACCCACAGTGAGTAATGAACTTCTAACCATTGGTTTTTCGACGCTCTCTGATCGCATAATTAATATTGAGCCGCCACGCGTTAGTGTGCCGCATAAGGTTTTTATCTCTATTCAAGATCCACATAATTCAACTGAGCCTTTGCCAACCAACTTTAAGTTTGATTCGGTTAAGTCCGCCGAACTTGGTGTTGCAAAGAGCCGAAACACAGTACTTCGCAGTGCTCAAACTAAGTATTTATTGTTTGCTGACGACGAGATTGTGTTTTTAGACCGCGGAGTTAAATTAGCAATTGCGTACCTAGAAAAACACCCAGAATGCGACATGGTACTTGCGCAAGCTATAGACACAACCGGAGCGTTACGTAAGCGATACTCGAAGAAGAAAGTGCAGCTAACTAAATTCAACTCAGCAAAAGCTGCAACTTACGAAATGATTGTGCGCGTTGACAGTATCAAATCAAAGAATGTTTACTTCGATGAAAAATTTGGTGCAGGTGTAAGTAACTACATAGGCGATGAGTACATTTTCATTACTGATTTAATTAATAAGGGCGGAACTGCGATGTTCTTGCCGATCACGATTGCGATCCATCCAAAAGATAGTTCAGGCAGTCTCTGGGGTACCGAGCGCGATCTTTTAGCACGAGCACAAGTTTTCCAGCGAGTATTTGGATCTTGGGCACCATTTGTGCGAGCGGGGTTCTACTTTAAGAATTACGGAAAGACCAATGGTCTTAAGAATTTCAAAAAGTTTGTCCGCGGAAAAATCTAGTCACGAAGAGCTTTAGCTAAAGATCTAAAATCTTCAACCAATAGATCAATTTCGGTTTGGCCATGTGCCAACGAAATTAACCATTGCTCATCAAGTCCCGGAGGCGTAATGATTCCGCGGTTTAGCGACCATAACCAAGAGAGTTCAGCTACTTGGAAGTCAGTTGCTTTGTAATCGCGATAGTTTCTAACTGGGGTCGTAGACCACGTAATACAGCCCTTTACGCCAAAACCAACTGTGTGTGCAGGCAGGCTGTACTCATCAATAATTTCGTTAATTCGCACCAGCGCTTGTTTGTTAAGCGCTTCAGCTTTTTCTAGAGCCTCGGGTGTGCAAATTTTATCTATTGCGCGGATACCAGCCATTGCGAGTGGGTTTCCGTTAAAAGTTCCGAAATGTCCAAGACGACCATCGGCAACTGCTTGCATGTACTTATCTTTTCCGCCGAATGCCGCGACAGGTACACCGCCACCAATTGATTTCGCAAGAGTAATCAAATCAGGCTGCACACCTAAACGTTGTGCAGCACCTTGATAACCAGCAGTTAAACCAGTTTTTACTTCATCAAAAATCAAAATGATGTCGTACTGATCGCATAGTTGGCGAACTGATTCGAGATATCCAGCATCTGGCAAAACGATTGCAATGTTTTCAAGAACAGGCTCGAGAATAAAACAAGCGATGTCATCAGCATGAGCTTGAAACACTCGCTCTAGTGATTCGATGTTATTAAATGGCACTACGTAAACATCGCCAGGAACAGTTCCGACATTTGCAACCGGAGTTGGATCATTTGCATCGCCAACCTCGGACAAGCTTGGCTTACAAGAAACCATCAGTGGATCAAATGAACCGTGATATCCGCCTTCGAGTTTTACAACACCACTCTTACCGGTAAAGGCGCGAGCTAGGCGAACCGCGTACATGGTTGCTTCAGTGCCAGAGTTAGCAAATCGAACTTGGTCAATTGCAAAACGCTTACAAATACGTTCAGCTGCATCGCGCGAAATTGGTGAAGGGGTTACGAAGAGCATTCCTTCGGAGAGCGAATTCTTTATTTCTTCAACGACCGCTGGATTCAAGTGACCAGCAAACATTGCGCCGAAGCCCATCGACATATCTAGCAATTTACGACCATCGACATCGGTCATATAGGCGCCTTGTGCCGAGGTGATGGAAATTGGGTATGGGTCCCAGTGCTGGAAGCTAGATGGCACGCCCATTGGCATGGTCTCTTTGGCAACCGCATTTTCGATTTCGGATTTGCCAGTTCCTTCTTTAAAACGAGCCCATTCTTGGTCCAACAGAGCGGCAACTCGGGTTTTGGAGACTGGCGTTGATGTTGCAGGAACAGATCTAAACGTTTGCGGATGATTCGCAGTGGTTTTCATTTTTTGCGCTTTCGACTTCAAGACGATCCTGAAGCCCCTAGCGCCTTACTCCCAACAAATTTTGTTACTTGGGAAGTTTAGCCGTTTATAACTTTTAAGCAACGGGGAGGCTA